>CAZQEZ010000057.1:0-27785 GCA_964592475.1 uncultured Roseivirgaceae bacterium | reverse complement strand
AAAACAGCTGTTTTGATTGGCTTTAGTCTCGAATTAGGTGCTATACTGGCTGAAGCTCCTGAACAAGACCAAAAATTGTGGCGTGCTTTTGGTGAAAAAATTGGTGTGGGATTTCAATTAAAAGATGATTGGTTAGATGTATATGCGGATAGTAATAAATTTGGCAAACAAGTAGGTGGAGATATTGCTGCCAATAAAAAAACTTATCTTCTAATAAAAGCCCTCGAAAAGGCCAAAGGTGAAGACAAGACTACTTTGCAAGATTGGCTTACACGCGAAGAATTTTCACATGATGAAAAAGTAACCGCAGTAATAGAAGTATTCGAGAGATTAAATATTAAATCATTAGTTGAAAAAAAAATGAATTTGTTTTTCAATAGTGCTTTTGCCGATCTGGAACAATTATCGGTAGCTAATGAAGCCGTTGAATTATTAAAAAGTTTTTCTCATAACTTAATAAACCGCGAAAAATAAAAAAATGACTATCTCTTATATAATTATTGCCATTACATTATTATCTAGCTTCTACGCCTGGAAAAACCACAACATTTTCCATAACTGGATATTTAATCCTTATCAGGTATCTACAAACAAACAATATTATAGATTTATTACCTCCGGTTTTATTCATAGTAGCTATACGCATTTATTTTTTAACATGTTTACTTTTTATTTTTTCAGCAGGGCTATCGAAACTACTTTTAATCAACTTTATGGGTCTTTGGGTATAGTTTATTTTTTAATTCTGTATTTGGTGGGCATCATAGTATCAGATATTCCTACTTTTTTACGTCATCGAAATAATCCTGGCTACAATTCATTAGGAGCTTCCGGAGGAGTTTCATCCATCGTTTTTAGCTACATTTTATTTTTCCCCACACAAAATCTATATTTATTTGCCTTAATTCCTATTCCGGGATTTATATTAGGTTTGTTATTTGTTATTTATTCCTACTACAAAGGCAATAGCACAGGTGATAAGATTAATCATGATGCCCACCTGTATGGAGCATTATTTGGTCTGGTATTTACAATTATTATTGAGCCCAATATCATCAGTCATTTTATAGATCAATTGAGCAATTTTTCACTTTTTTAAAGAAGATGAATCTAAATAACTCAACCACCGTAAATAGATTAGGATACTTTTATAAACTTATAACTACTAATTGATATGAATAATGTAAAGTTTTTTTTAGGTGTAGCCTTGGGAGCCGCCGCGGGCACTTTAGCAGGAATGTTATTTGCTCCTGAATCAGGCGAAAAGACCCGTGAAAAGTTAATTAAAAGTGCTGAAAAACTTAATCAAAGCCTACAGGAAAACTTTGATGAATTATCAGTCAAAAGCCAAAAAGCATTAAAAGATCTTAATAGCAATATTGATGAGCTTAAAGAAAAAGCTACAAAAAAATTAGAAGATTATAGTTAGTAAAATGCTTATTACTCAATTACCTAAAAATTAAAGCCAATATAGCTATATAAAACTATGTTGGCCCCTTTTTTTATATGTATTATTTCAAATTTTCAATTTCTTCCTTATTCAAACCGGTGTAGGCAATAATTTTTTCAAGGGGCTCGCCCTTTTCTTTCATTAATAAAGCAAACTCCTTATTTTTTCTAATCTCAGTTTCTCTTGTTGCTTCCGTTGCAGCCACTTTCGCTGCTTCTTTTGCTGCTTCTTTTGTAGCGTATTCCATTACAGCTGCCCTGTCCCATTGAGCTTTCAAATTACGATCGTACATTTGTCTTTCTTTTTTATTTAATTTAGCTATTTCAGCATATTTAAACAGTTTTTCAAATATCTTACTTTGCAATGCCCTTGGCTTTTCTTGTAAGGTATGCAAATGTTTGATAACATACATCCAACAATCAAAATTGCTCTCCAGTTCACTTATAGATTTAGAAAATTTTGGTATTTCAAGGTATACCATCTTCAATTTATCATAAAATACCTGATTGGAAGTAGTATCCATCAACTTCACTTGCCTCACAAATTCCGGACCCTCTTGATCCATTTCAAAGTTTAATATACCAATAAAGTAAATTTTTGATAATTCATAAGTCCAGTTTTTTAGCTTTGGGCTTTGTTCCTGTATAGGAAAGCTGGTATAGTAAAGTGCCCTGTCTCTAAAAAAATATTGCTTCAGGTTTTGTAATTCAATGATAAGCTTCTCACCATTACCTGCTTCGCAATACAAATCGAATACTGCACCACCGTCGTCTTCATATTGTCCCTGACTGATTGGATTTTGATATTTTATAGCATTGATTCTGGCAAATCTATCTTCATTATAACTCAACACCTCGTTGAGAAAATCAATCAATATATCTTTGCTGAATTCGGAGCCAAAAATTTTTTTAAATCCGAAATCGGTGAATAAATTAATATACCTACCCTGTTCCATTTCCATTTTAATTCTATGCAGGTTTAAAATTTTCTTTTCAAAAAGTTAGCGGTATGATTATCTGTTAATTTTATCATATCCTCCGGCAATCCGCAATAAGTTACTTCGCCGCCATTTTCTCCGCCCTCCGGACCTAAATCTATGATCCAGTCCGCAGATTTTATCACTTCCATATTATGTTCAATGATGATAACGGTATTTCCCTGATCAACTAACGCGTTAATGGCCTTGAGCAGCACCTTTATATCCTGAAAATGTAAGCCAGTGGTAGGTTCATCAAAAATGAACAGCATGTTGCTGGTGCCTTCTTTGCCTTTGCCAAGGTAGGATGCTAGCTTTACTCGTTGTGCTTCTCCACCACTCAAAGAATTGGAAGATTGACCTAGCCGGATGTACCCCAATCCTACTTCAAATAATGGGGATAATTTATTGATCACTGGCTTTTCATTTTTAAAAAACTTGATGCTGTCCTCTACCGTCAAATCCAAAACCTCAGCAATATTCGTGTCCTGGTATTTTACTTCAAGAATTTCTTGCTTAAATCGCTGGCCCTTGCAGCCTTCGCAGGTGAGGTAAATATCGGCCATGAATTGCATCTCAATTTTTACCACCCCTTCGCCCTGACACATCTCACAGCGTCCCCCGTCTACATTGAAGCTAAAGTGTGAAGGCTTATAGCCCCTTTGCCTTGCCAATGGTTGACTAGCATACAGCTGCCTAATGCTGTCATAAGCTTTTACATAAGTGACCGGGTTACTTCGCGAAGATTTTCCAATCGGATTTTGATCTACAAATTCAATTTGCTTTACCTGCTTATAGTCACCTTCTATGCTATCAAACTTGCCAGTAGCTTCTGTCATGGCACCTAATGTTTTGCCAATGGCCGGGTACAAAATATCTCGTACCAACGTAGATTTACCAGAACCACTTACACCCGTTACTACTGTTAAAACTTTGAGTGGAAATTTCACTTCAATATTTTTCAAATTGTTTTGCCGGGCTCCTTTCACCAAAATATGGTCGGTCCATTTTCTGCGATGGCGTGGTATTTCAATGGTTTCTATACCATTTAAAAATCGAGCCGTGGGTGTATTGATTTCATTTTTTAAATCAGCCAGTGTTCCTTGAAAGATAAGCTCTCCGCCATGAGAACCTGCACCCGGGCCCAAATCCACAATTTCATCGGCAACTTGCATCACCTCCTCTTCATGCTCTACCACGATTACAGTGTTACCCAGATCACGCAAAGTTTTTAGCACCTGCACTAGCCGGTGGGTATCTCGCGGATGTAGTCCAATGCTGGGCTCATCTAAAATATACATAGAGCCCACCAAAGCACTGCCGAGAGAAGTCGCCAATTTGATTCGCTGGTATTCACCTCCGGATAGTGTACTGGAAATTCGATTGAGTGTGAGATAACCCAACCCTACCTGTTGTAAATAATGCAGCCGGTTTTTAATTTCTTTTAGCAGTCGGTCTGCTATTGTTTGCTGGTGCTTAGTCAGCTGCAGATTTTCGAAAAAATGGACTACTTTATCTATGGGTAAAAGCACCAAGTCAATAATGGAACTTTCATCAATTTTCACGTAAGAAGCATCTTTGCGCAGGCGCGTGCCTCGGCAATCAGGACAAGTGGTTCTGCCCCGGTAGCGGGAAAGCAAAACCCGATATTGAATTTTATGCATTTTTGATTGCAGATGCTTAAAAAAGGCGTTGATGCCATCAAAAAACTGATTGCCTTGCCAGAGCAGAGCTTTTTCTTCCTGGGAAAGCTCCTTGTATGGTCGATGGATTGGGAATTTAAATTTTGAGGCATTTTGAAATAATGGATGAGCCCATTTACTCATGGATTCGCTACGCCAGGGAGCTATTGCACCATCATAAACTGAGAGCGATTTGTCAGGAATTACCAGGTCTTCGTCAATACCAAGCACTTTTCCAAAGCCTTCACATTTTTTGCATGCACCGTAGGGATTGTTAAAGCTAAACAAGTTGACCGTTGGTTCTTCAAAAGTCATTCCATCCAACTCAAACCTATCACTGAACTGCTTTCGCTCTTGAGCTACCACATCCACGATGCAATCGCCATGTCCTTCAAAAAAAGCTGTTTGCACCGAATCCGCTGTACGATATTGGTTATCTTCATCATCATGTTTCAGGCTTATGCGGTCAATCAAAATATAGAAGTCATCTTTCTTTTTTACCGTTTCGGGCTTGGCAATTAAATCTTCTACAAAATGTACCTCTTCATTTACTAAAACGCGCGTATACCCTTTGCTAAGTAAAATATTGAATTCGTCCACTAATTGGCGACCCTTTTTCAAAATAAGTGGGCAAATGATCATCATGCGAGTGCCTTCTTCAAATTGATAAATATAATCTACCACAGCGCTGACCGTATCGCGGGTAACAGGCTGGCCGCTCACCGGTGAAAAGGTGATACCAATACGGGCAAAAAGCAGTTTAAGATAATCATATATTTCAGTGGTGGTGCCCACGGTAGAGCGAGGATTGCGAGTATTCACCTTTTGCTCGATGGCTATAGCAGGAGACACACCGGCAATGTAATCGACTTCGGGCTTCTCCATACGTCCCAAAAACTGGCGGGCATAAGCGCTCAAACTTTCCACGTACATGCGTTGGCCTTCGGCAAATAAGGTGTCAAAAGCCAGAGAGGATTTTCCCGAACCCGAAAGGCCGGTTACAACAACCAATTTATTTCGGGGAATGGCCACGTTTACATTTTTTAAATTGTTGACCCTGGCACCTTTTATAATGATATATTTGCGGGTATCCAACAGTTCAAGGGGGGTATCAGAAATGTTAATAATTTTATTATTCATAAGCTTGCAAAGATAAAGAAGCAACGCCAGATTTGCACGAAATGTTATCAGTAGGAATGTATTGTGATTATTTGTACAACCCGGTGAATGCCCAAAAAGCTTTGGTGGTTTTACTAAAGAATAAAGTACTTTTCGAAAAGTAGAAAGAATTATTTCATGCAAATTGCAAGAACAATTAATAACGCTTTTCTCCTGCTTAGAATTAACCCTCTACATCGAACTTAGGTAGGTATGAAGCCAAAAAAACCTAACAGGATTAAATCCCATCAGGTTGTATATCAAATTTATCAAATAAAATTTCAATTATCCACCATATCTAAAATCTGTTTCCCATACCATCAGCGGTTCTGCTTCCTCATTATTTACTTCTACATTAACTACTTCGCCTATAAAAAGGGTATGATCGCCAGGTTGATTTTGCTCCACTACTTTGCATTCGATAATGGAGGGGAAATCAGCAATTAATGGGGAGCCCGTATTACCTTTAGTAAAAGAATGGCCGTTTATCTTTCCATCTTCTAAAGAAGTGGGTTTGTTAAAATTAGATAGCGATGGTTTTTCAGCTTTCCCTACTACATTAAGAGCGAAACTGCCAGCCTCTGTAATAACCTTATTCAAATGGCTATCATGTTTAATGGCAACCATTATTTGTGGTGGCTCAAAAGATGATTGGCTGACCCAACATACAGTTCCGGCAGCTACATCCTCATTATTGCCCGCTGTTACTATATAAAAGCCATAACTAATTTTACGTAAAGCTTGTGTAATTTCTTCTTGTTCTATTACTGCTCTTTCCATCTTGTTTATTTTATTTTTTTAAAATTATTTTGGAAATAATTTACTCTATTTTTCTACCTCAAAAGAGATTTTTGCATTCACTCCATACGATACTATTTCCCCATTTTCTACATTAGCATTCATTTCCTTAATGTAGATCGATTTGATATTTTTAACGCTTTTTTTTGCTTCATAAAGCGCCACTTGGGTAGCGTCATCAAAACTTTTGTTTGAACTAGCTATTACTTCGATGATTTTTATAACTGACATATCAAAAAATTTTAAGTATAAAAAATAAGTTAAACTATATTAATTCAACAACAAGTAAACGAGATTGTTATGTTCTGCTTATTGGCAGGAGACCAACTATAACTTTATGAAATTGAATAAACCTTCCTATTAAATCTCTAATTTTCTACGGCAATTTAACCTTTATTGTATTTATCAAGTTTATCTTTTCTAATTAATTAGCAAATCAAAAAACGGCCCGCCATATACATAAATCGTTGGGTTTCATGACAAAAGCCACAGCATCACTACCGTGAACCCTATAGCGCTTAGAAAATGTTACCCAATTAGCTAACCTTACCCCTATGGATGAAGGTCTTAATCTGTGGAGAGCATTTTTGGGGGTTTACCAAAAACAGACTCCGGAAAATAAGGAGCGGATTAACTGGACAACATTCGAGTTAGCTCATGAAGGAATAACTATTACAAATGCATGAAATGTAATTTTTGGATTTTCAAAGATTAGCAACATAGCATAATCGTAGACAACTGACGGCCAATAACGACCGCCAGTACGCCTCTCTTGATTTATCCCGTACCAAAAGTGCTGTACTCGTCAAATTACTCAGGACAAGTCCAAGCAGTTCTGGTATGCAGCGGTTGATTTCTTAAGGCAGTCTAATTACATGGCCTTTCTGCCAGCTGGCACGCAGACCACGGGAATCATTCATTTATTCACTTATTCAAAAACGCTGAATACATCCATACCAGCTTTTCCTGCTCACGAATATAGTCGCTCATCAAAGCATTGGTGCCTTCATCGTTGGCTTCAGCTGATAAATCAAGGATTTCCCGCTGGATCATGATAATGGTCTTAAAACTGGCAAGTATTTGCTCTACAGCCATTCTACCTTCTGTAACATTCTTGTTTTCTTTCACCTGTGATACGTTCATATAATCACTGAAATTATGATCAGGAGAATAGCCTAATGTAAGAATTCTTTCGGCCACTTCGTCTATTTTAACAAAAAGATCATTGTACAATTCTTCAAATTTGGTGTGTAATTCGAAGAACTTTTCACCTTTGATATTCCAATGAAAGCCACGGGTATTTTGATAAAACACGGAATAATTGGCCAATAGATTATTTAACTTTACAGCCAATTCATCTGTTTTGCTTACTTCCAGTCCTATAGCATTTAAATTTTCCATTTTGATTGTGTTTTTTATAAAGATAATATTTGATTATCAACTTACAATTCAATACAAAGTTTGCTTAATACATTTTTTAAGCAATAAAAAAGGCTTATTTAGCATAGGTTGGTATTATCAGTTATTGAGGTTCAAATGGATAATTTCCATATTTATTTCGAACGCTCTGGCGGTTTTACTGCAATTTCCGGATCGATTGAAGTTGTAAGTGATTTTTTACCACATTACGAAGTTGATAACCTGGTGAAACTAATTAATTAATGATTCAGGCTTTTTTAATCTTAAAAATCCGGAGAAACCAGATGATTCTAATAAAATAAAAGATCAGTTTATTTATCAAATTACTATTCATTATAGAGGCAAAAAAGAACAATGCAATTACAAGAAGCGAAAATCCCAAAACAGATGCATCCAATTATCACTCATCTTAATAGAAAACTTCGTGTGTCAAGGTGAGGGAATATGATCAAAAAAGGAGGCAGGATAAAAATTCTGCCTCCTTTCAATAATGAATTAAATTACTTATTATTCAGGATAACTCAATGGTCCACCTTTGGAAATGAAGATATTATCCACACTCATGCTGTATTCACCGTCATGAGCTCTTCTGGAAGCAATAGAGAAATCAGTCATTTGATCTATATCATACGACGCCCAAGTAATACCGTTATCAGTAAATTTGTCAAAACGGATAGATACTGTAAACCAACCATCTTCATTTGCCTCATAACCAGAATCAGACAACTTGGTGGGCGTGAAAAGGTATTCTAACTGTTCATCTGAAAAACTGCCATCTCCATCTGTATCATAATTACCACCTCGGAATCGAAGACGTAATCCAGCCAGTACATCATCATAATCTGCAGGTATACCGTCCCAGTTTACCTGAATGTTGTAGTAATAGTTTTCAACATCACTTTGCGGTGTAAAGAAACTGGCCAAAGAACCCGGGTCTTGTTGTGAATGACCTATTTGTCCAGTGTATGAACCGGAATCGTTAGTGTCACTTGTTCCTTCGATATGATAAAATAATCCATCAATAGGACTGGGCAAGTATGCAGGTGAGTAATCAGATGGCACCAATTGCAAATCATTATTAACTCCCCAGGCATTGATTTCAGCATCTCCGCCAGAAGAGAATTGAGTATCCTGGCCATCGAATGTATCGTTGAAAGCTGTAAATACTTCAATTACATAAAACTTTATTGCATCAGTTGAAGTAGTGGTTGAGCCACCTTCATTGGTAACGGTAATGGTACTCAAACCTAATGGTGAGTCGCCAACTGTAACCTCCACTGCATCATCGGTAGGGGTACCAACAATAGTTGCTGCTGTGCCGCCAATTAGCACCTCAGAAACGGTGGCCATTTCTGTACCACTGATGGTAATATTTTCACCTGATTGAGCCGAAACTCTTGACACAGAGGTGATCATCGGTGCACCTATTCTTATTACTTCAAAATCATTTTGGCTTACTGCAGTTCCACCGGCAGTAACCACAGTTATTTTTCCAGTATTAGCATCTTCGGGTACAGTAGCCACTATCTGAGAAGCTGTATTACTCACGATGATGGCCTCTTCGGTGCCTATGCTCACCCTGGTGGCATCTGCTAAATCCGTACCTGAAATGGTTACATTGTCACCGGGTTCACCACTGGCTGGTGAAAATCCTGTAATCACAGGTATCAAGGGTTCAGAATCTTCTTCTCCGCAAGAGGTGATAAAAACAGTACTTAAGGCCATCAAACCTACCAGGATGAAAGCGCTTATTTTTTTTAAGGGGTTTCTATTTTTCATAATATAAGAATTTATTTTTTGATTCAGGACAAAGTAAGGACATACTCATTAAACTAAAATTCAAAATAGGGTGTAAAATCGTACAATATTTATATTCTTCAGCTTTTGACAACATCTTGTTTCTCATCACATGAATATTGTATCACCGGGAGCAATAGTATATTTGCTGATTTAAATCTCATCTCTGATTTATTTTTCTTTAAGTTTTAATTATGGATTCACTCCGGACTTTCTCCTTATTTCCAGGTAAGTGCCTTTGAAATTCTGATTAATGACCATCATAACCAGTTTTTCGGCTTCAGTATCAGGTGCCACTTCTATAGCTGCTTGCCCATTGGCCATTTCTATTACCTCGCTACCTGAAGGAGTGCCCATGTGCTTAATAGTTTCACCTCCTGATAAGCATTGAAAATAGATGCGGTCTTCAAAATCAAGACATCTCCTATTATTTTCATCTAATGCAGTGGCGGTTACCAGGTAGTTGCCATTGGGCAGTAGCTGGTAAGACAATGATAGGTTTTGAGGAGCTAGACTGGGAGAATGCCAGTATTTAACGTTTAATGTATCGTGGCTCACAGCCTCATTATTCTGATAACCAATTGCTATTAATTCGTTTTCACCTTCATTAAAATTCAAATCCCAGTTAAGCCCGTTGGCCGGGTATTTTTTTATATCCTTATCCTTCATTCCAAGTGATTGTCCATTCAGGTACAGGTCAACCTTTTCAAGATTACTGAAAACACACACATTGCGGGTCATTTCTTTCGGCCCTGATCTTTCAGTCCAGGTTTTTGATTCGATATAAACAAAAGGGTCATCAGACCAGTAGCTTTTAAATACATAGTAGGCATCTTTTGGTTTTCCTTCCCTGTCAATCAATCCTTTCTGATTGACATAAGGAATGGCATTTTCAGGACGTAAAGGTGTGCCAAAATCTTTAAATGCCCACTGGGCATTTCCAGTAAGTTCGGGATGTGTCTCGCTGATGGCCAGGTACCAGTCAAATAAGTCCACGATGTAGCTTTCACTCCAGTCACCGTGATTAGCCACGTTTACTGACTTCAACTGGTTAATTGGCTCTTCCCATGCACCGGGATTTTTAAAGCCGTCGCCAGTGATGGGGCTTTCATTATGTCTGCCCAAGTGACTGCTCCCTCCATATTCCATGTGTAAAAATTTGGGGTATTTTTTAATTGCTTTGTTGATGGTCTGCTCATAATTTTTGTAAGAACCGGAATACCAGCCCGACCAGATAGAAGGGCTAAAAACATCTACAATATCAGCGCCCTCATAATACTTTCTGAGAGCTGTTTTGCGATACGGGTCCATTTGGTGAGCAAGATCATTGATTTCCTTTAGAAAGCTATTGATTTTGCTGGTGTCACCACCATTTTCAAAATCGGGCAACCAATAAATCTCATTACCCAATGACCAGATAATGATGCTGGGATGATTATAGTTTTGCTCAATCATTTCAACCAACAGCTTTTTGGTATTCTGCTGCCAAACTTCATTTCCCACGCCTCCGCGGCACCAGGGCAACTCATCCCATACCAACAAGCCCAACTCGTTACAAGCTTCATACACTTCCGGATCCTGTGGGTAGTGCCCAAGCCTTACGAAATTAGCCCCCATTTCTTTAATTGCCCGTATGTCTTCCCTGTGTAACTGGTTGGGCATGGCAGCACCAAAACCAGCATGCTCTTCGTGCCGGTGTGTACCGCGCAATAGCAACCTTTGGCCATTCAGATAAAAAGGACCATGTTCCTTAAATTCAAACCAACGATATCCAATACGCTCTTTCGTGCGATGAACAACCTTTTCTCCATCCTTCAATTCAGTGACCAGCGTATACAATTGAGGATGATCAACATGCCAAAGTGCCGGATTTTTAAGGTTGAAATCAAATACCAACTCTTCTTCTCCATTCATACTTAGGCTTTTTTGGTAAACCTGTTGTCCCTCCGGGTTGAGTAACCTGGCCTGCAGTTGCAAATCCCGGTTTTCCAATTCAGTCAATTTTACACTTACCTTTGTATTGGCTTTTTTAATGGAAACCTCAGGCGTGGCTACTTTCACTCGTTCAATTCGGCTTTTTGGCAAAACCTTTAGCCACACATCTCTGGTAATGCCGCCATAGATGAAAAAATCCGATTTTTGAGATGGAATAACTTCAGGGTTGTACCCATTGTCTACTTTTACCAGTAATTCATTTTTACCGGTATGCAGGTATGAAGTCATGTCAATATCAAACCCAACATACCCGCCTATGTGCTTCCCTGCAAGCTTTCCATTCACAAATACTTCAGTAGTAATATTAGCTCCTTCAAAATACAAAACATAGTCCTTATCGGTCTCAACCTTATCCAGTTGATACGCTTTTTTATACCAGCTTATATCACGTCGATAACCTGGTTCCAGGTCTGTTGCGTCTTTGTTGTTCCAGGTATGAGGCAAATCAATTTTTTGCCAACCAGAAGCCTTATTCACAGCTTGTACATCGGGTAAAGCTTGTTCAAGATATTGCCACTCCAGGTTAAAATTATAAGTATCCGTTGCTTTTTGCGCCGATAATATCAGTGATGCAAAAAGCAATGGAATCAGAATCAATTGTTTCATTTATTTTGAGTTTAACTGCTGTAAACGGTACATCGCTTCCAGAAAATAGTAATCAGCATAATTTATGGGTACGTCCACTTCATCGTTGCGAGGCATATTACCAGTACTGTGAGTGAGAATAAATGGAGCGGAAATATCTTCAGGAAGCAAGTAATTGTTTTGTAGCGTATCAGCTATTGCTGTAGCTGTCTGCAGGTATAGCTCATTTTGCGTATATTTATAAAGCTCTACCAAAGCTGCTGCTGTAACGGCAGCTGCAGAAGCATCTCTCGTAGCTCCCGGGATATCAGGGGCATCAAAATCCCAGTAAAAAATTTTGTCTTCCGGTAAATTTTTATGCTCTAGCATAAAAGCAGCTATATCCTCAGCTTGTTGCAAAAATCGTTCATCCTCGGTGTACCGGTATGTCATTGTAAAACCATAAAGCCCCCAGGCCTGCCCCCTGGCCCAGGCAGACTCGTCGCTGTATCCCTGGTGGGTCAGCTTTTTAATCACCTCACCGGTTTCAGGATTGTAATCTACCACATGGTAACTGCTGTTATCTGTCCGGAAATGATTATTCATGGTTGTGAGCGCATGTTTATTGGCAATGTGATAAAAGTTGCTGTCACCTGTCATTTTAGTGGTTTCAAATAGAAGTTCCAGGTTCATCATGTTGTCAATAATCACTGGGAAATCCCAGCGTGTTTTACCCCAATCCCAGGATTTGATGGCGCCCACATTCTCATTGTAACGTGTAGACAGCGTTTCAGCACTTTTAATTATTACCTCACGATATTCCTCCTTATCAGTTATTTGATAGCCGTTGCCAAAGCTGCAGAATATCTTGAAACCCATATCATGGGTACCATCATTTAACTTTTCTTTTTCAACAAAAGCGGTCCATACTTTTGCCTTTTCCTTAAAAGCATCATTACCGGTGATCCGGTAGGCATACCATAAAGTTCCCGGATAAAAACCGCTGGTCCAGTCAGAGGAGGCAACCGTTCTTACTTCCCCCTCGGGTTCCACGCTTCGTGGAATTTCATCTGTTTTGGCCGGGTAATACAGCAAAAGCGTAAGTCTTTCATTAGTTTTATCCAACAATTGTGGAATTGATGTAGTGTCGTCGTCGTCAGTAATAACCTGCTGGTCATTATTGTTTTCCTCACAAGATAATAAGCTCACCGAAATTAGCAAAATACCGGTGAGCTGTAAAAATAATTTTTTAATATTCATCATTCTGATCCAGGTTTGGGTTCAAATTCAGGTCGCTTTGTGGTTTGGGAAAAAGATAATCTCTGGCGGGATTAAAGTTAGGTTGCTGTTCCAGGCCATTGGAGCCAAAAGCTTCTTCGCCAAACCTTCTTCTTTTGATATCATACCATCGCTTGAATTCAAAAGCCAATTCAAAACGTCTTTCCTGCAACACCAGGTCAAGGAAATCTTCTTTAGATAACCCGGAAATTACATCAGCGGGAAATTCACGATCGTTGGCAGGGTCGCTGTCAAGCTCTCTTCTAGCTCTTTCTCTTATCTGATTAATATAGGACTCAGCCTCTAAAGAAGGGCCATTATTTACTTCATTCAATGCCTCTGCAGCAATAAGTAATACTTCAGCATACCGAAGAGCAGCATAATTATGGTCTGAATCACGGCCATTGAGACCAGCCTGACCGAAAGCACGGAAATATTTGGCAATATGAGGTCTTTCAACTCCGCGAGAAGCTTGGTTCCAATACTGATAATGTGTTAAAGTGTCTCCCATTATAGTAACAGTATCAAAGCTCACATCCCGGCGATAATCACGAGGATCCCAACTGGTATAAACTTTCAATGCAGGTACTGCTACGCTCCAACCTTCTCCATTTTCAAATCGTTCATCGCCCCTTGGACCAGTTACAGATGCCAAATAATCTCTTGTATAATTGCCGGCTCCGGAGCGAGAGGATTCGTCTTGTCCACGAAAATCTATTGCAAAAAGTAGTTCCTGCGCATTGGCCGGATCATCAATTAAAGTGGCATCAAACAGGTTTTGAAACTCAGGAGTAAGACCCAGCCCAAATAAATCCTTATTATCAATTACATATTTTGCTTCATCAAAAGCATCCTGATATTGACCCCTGGTCAAATAAACTGATGCTAATAATCCTGCGGCAGTACCTTTACCAGGTCGGGAGCGGAAATTTTGCCGGTCAGGCAGATAATTCTTGGCAAATTGTAAATCACTGATAATTCCTGCATAAACCTGATCTACTGGCGTTTCATCCAATCCATAAGCTTCATCAGGGTCTTTGATAAGAAAGTTCATATATGGAATTTCGCCAAACAATCGAACCAGGTGGTAATGAACAAAGGCCCGGATAAAATATCCTTCAGCTATTAAAGCATCTTTAGTTTCCTGGGTTGCATCTATTTGCTGTGCTCCTTCTATGGCACTATTGACAGTAGCCAAAGCTTCATAAGCACGAGGCCATAGTGCCTCTACCATGCCGTTGGTAGCATCCATTTGAAATTCATTTACCTGAATCCTTCGGGAAGAAGTGGTAGGATCACCAATATCTGCCAGGTCGCCTCTTAAAAGCAAGGACAAGGTTAATTTACGTCCCCAAAGTTCTTCTGAAGCAATGGCTGAATAAGCGCCATTTAAACCATATACTACATCGTCAGGCGTTTGATAAAACCCTTCCGGAATAAGCAAACCTACCGGTTCTTCATTTAAGTCTTCGCAGGAAAAAATGAATAATCCCGCGCACAATATTAATAGTGTTTTTATATTTATTTTCATTGTCATATTCATTAAAGGTTAACATTTACACCAAAAGTAAAAGCTTTAACATTGGGATAGCTACCATAATCCAGCCCCAGCAACAGGTTGCCAGAACGATTGTTGCTGTCATTGCCATAGCCAACTTCAGGATCCAATCCGGGATACTGCGTGATGGTAAACAGGTTCTGAGCACTAAGACTTAGCCTTACTTTATTTAATCCCAGTCGTGTGGTTATAGGATTGGGTAATGTGTAACCTAAGGTCAGGTTTTTTAACCGGATGTAACTGGCATCATAAATAAATCGGGTTGAAATACGACGTGAGCGACCTGATGAAGCTTTAGGTACATCTGTATTCGGGTTGGTTGGCGTCCATCTGCCCAGAGCAGCAGTAGTGGCATTGTTTGAACCAGATAAGATATCAAGTTCCATCAGCGTATAGCTCAACATGTCATTGCCTTGAGAACCCTGCACGAAAATGTTCAGGTCAAACCCTTTGTAGCGTAGTGAATTGTTCATGGACCAGATGAAGTCCGGGTTAGGATCGCCGATGATGGTGCGGTCATTATCAAAATCCAGCCGGCCATCAGTATTTAAGTCCCTGAACTTTTCTCCTCCGGCTTCTTTTTCAAAACCAGAACCCTGTAGAAAGTCATCTCCATTTTGATATACACCATCATAAAAGAAGCCATAGAAAACTCCCAAAGGCTCTCCAACTCTGATGACCTGGTTGTCAGTACCCAATACCAGGTGCCCGGGTGCGCCATCATAAAATATATCGGCACCATTATCGGGAAGTTCTAAAACTTTGTTTCGATTAAATGAAATATTAAAATCAGTATTCCATTTCAATGCTTCAACAGTATTCAATGAACTCACGGTTAATTCAAAACCACTGTTCTGAATAGCCCCAATATTTTGGAATTGTCGTCCTACTCCCACGTATGCAGGCAAGTCTCTTTCAAAAAGAAGGTCGGTTGTTTTCATATGATAATAATCAGCAACCAGGTTCAGTCGACCTTCCATCAACCCGATATCTGCGCCAATATTAAATTGAGCGGTAGTTTCCCAGGTAAGGTTGTCATTGGCCAGATTATTTAACTTTATAGCATTTACAAGGTCATTGTTTCGGGAACCGTAAATGGCACTGAAAGCTGACAGTGTCTGATAAGGCCCGATAGCCTGGTTTCCTACCAAGCCATAGCTTGTACGCCATTTCCATTGGTTGAATATGTTGCCCAGCGGCTGCATGAATGGTTCGGCCATCATATCCCAGGCGATAGAACCGGAAGGGAAAAACGCCCATTTTTTATTCACACTAAAATTGGATGCACCATCGTAACGGGCAGTAAAAGTAAACATATATTTACCCTGGTAAGAATAGTTAAACCTGGAATAATAAGATTTTATCACCGTTTCAGAAAGCCTCGATTCTGGCACGTCGGGCAAAGAACTTTGGTCAAGACCCCAGAAGCTGCTACTATTGGAAGTAAATCCTGAGGCAGTCGTTTCCCAGGCCTCGTTTCTAAACTTCTGAAATGAATACCCACCCACCAATGTCAGGTCGTGGTTATTGAAATTTTTACTGGCAGTGAAATAATTTTCATTAATTAAAGAGGTTTGTTTTCTGGCTTCAATATTGGCAATACCTCCAAGACCTGCTCCTCTGATCAAAGTGGTAGGCCAGTGTTGACCATCCCGCCAATTATTTACGGTGACACCTAAGGTAGTTCTAAATTTCAACCAGTCCAGCAATTCCAGTTCAGCAAATGTATTGGTCTGAAATCTATCAGTCACCCGTTCCCGGTTGTATTGGGTACCCAATGCATACGGGTTGTCTATATCATCACCAACTTCAGAAATGGTAAATGAACCATCATTATTATAGATACCTATATCCGGGTTAAAACGGAAAGCTGAAGATACAATACCGGCACTTCCTGCGCCGCCACTGCCTTCCTGGGTATTTACACCATTGGAAGTACTTCTTCTGCCGTATAAGTTGATGCCCACATTCAGAAATTCTTTTGGTCTTAAGTCGATATTGCTGTTGAATGAATACCGGTTATAATCCGAACCTAAAACTACTCCTGCCTGGTCGAAATAGGTCCCGGAGGCATAGTAGCGAAAATCATCATTGCCACCACTGAAAGATATTTGATTGTTGCTAATGAAACCCTGACGATAAATTTCATCCTGCCAGTTCGTGTTAGCATCAAATTGGGAGTAACCGGGGTTAACTTCCTGGATGTAACTGCCAAACTGGTCAGCATTCAATAAATCAAGCCGGTTTAGAACATTTTGCATCGAATAAGATGAATTAATCTCGATTCTCATATCTCCGGCCTTGCCTCTTTTGGTAGTAACCATTATTACTCCATTGGCACCACGTGAACCGTAAATGGCAGTAGCTGAAGCATCTTTTAAAATTTCTATGGATGAGATATCTTCCGGAGGCGGCATTTCACCACCCACAAATCCATCTACAACTATTAATGGGTCGCTACTGGCATTTATTGAAGTACCACCCCTGATGCGAATGTTGTAGTTAGCTCCGGGCTGTCCGCCATTGTTGGATTGAATTTGTACACCTGCAGCTCTACCCTGCAGGGTTTGTATTGCCGATAAAGCAGGAAAAGCCGTTAAATCTTCAGACTTGACCGAAGAAACCGAGCCGGTAAGATCACTCTTTTTTACCGCACCGTAGCCGACTACCACTACTTCCTGCAGTGCCACCAGGTCTTCTTCCAAGGTAACACTAATGACTGAGCGATTTCCAACCTCCACGGTTTTGGTTTTATAACCTACAAATGAAAATACCAATACATCTTCTGGTGAAGCTTGCAGTGAATAATTTCCATTCACATCAGTTATAGTGCCGCGGGTAGTATTTTGTACCGTAACGGAAACGCCTACTATTCCTTCATTGTCATCTGCACCGGTTACTACCCCGGATACTTGCGATTGTCCCCGGGAAGCTATTCCCAGAAATAGTAAAACTCCTGTTATCAGGATTTTTCTTTTTAAATATCCAACTGTTTTCATAAATATTATTTGAGTTAAATTGTCAACTAAAGTATATTATTAGCATAGCCATTATAAAAATAAAAGCAACTAAAATAAACTCTAACCAAAGCATTCGTTTTTTCACGGTTGTTTCTGTCATGTGAATGCTCAATGATAGTTTTTTCTAAAGCAATGAAAATCCGAAAAAGGGTGTACTAAAGTCCGAAATTGATTATTAGCAGCCGCAGATGCATTTTACTTAACTTTCCAACAAGTCATTTTTGAATTTTTCCAGGTATTGGCTGGGGGTTAATTTGAAATATTTTTGAAAAGAACGGCTAAAATACTTTGGATTTTTATATCCTGCTTTATAACAGATTTGTGAGATGCTCAATTTGTTTTGTTCCAGCAGTTGAGCAGCTCTTTTCATGCGCATTGATTGGATAAACTCGTTTGGTGTCATTTCAGTCCAGGCTTTAATTTTAGCAAAGAGCATGGTCCTGCTTACACCCAGTTCTTCACAAAACATAGGAATGTCGAAAAATTCATTGCTGATATTCTCCTCCACTACCATGATGGCCTTTTGCAGTAGTTCCTCATCAATAGAAGAAAATGTTACTTCCGAGGGTACAATATTTTTAGAGGAATTGAACTTTTGGCGCAACCGCTCGAGCATATGCAAGTGATTACGCACTTTAAGCAAAAGCTCTTTTACATTGAATGGCTTATTAATGTAATCATCTGCTCCTGATTCAAGGCCCTCCATTTTGAAAATTAAAGAAGTGCGAGCGGTAAGCAAAATTACCGGAATGTGACTTGTTTTTAATTCGGTTTTAATTTTCGAGCAAAATTCAATACCGTCCATCTCCGGCATCATAATATCACTTATAATTAGGTCTGGCGTTTCTGCCATGGCTACCTGCAATCCCGCCTTGCCATTGGCGGCTTCCAAAATATTGTAAGTTTCCCTGAAAACAGATACGATAAAACTTCTTATTTTATCATTATCTTCAACTATCAGAATCTTTTTGTCTTTTGTAGGGGATACTTCCGGTAGCTTGTCAATCAAATCCTTCTCCACTTCCTGCCATAGCTTTTGATAATCCGCGATGGCCTCACTATCTTTAAAATCACGAATGATTTCATCTGATGACAGATGAATGCTTCCCAAGGGCAACTGAATAATAAACTTGCTACCCCGGCCTTCCTCGCTTATTACTTCTATTTTCCCTTTGTGCAAATCAATAATTCCTTTGGAAAGAGCCAAGCCAATACCGGTTCCGCGTTTCACCTCACTACGACTAGCATCATTGACCTGATAAAACCTGTCAAAAACACGCTCAACATAATTTTTATTAATGCCTATTCCACTATCAGAAATGATGATGTTTACTTCATTGGGCAATTTATTAACTACCACGTTTACTTCTCCTCCTTCAGGTGTATATTTAAAAGCATTGGAAATAATATTGTACAATACTTTCTCCATCTTATCGCGGTCATAATATGCTTTAATTTCTTCGTCGTTGGTAAAAAAGTGATAACTGTAATCAGATGACTCAGCATAGTGTCGAAACGACAGGAATATCTCTTTACAAAACCTTACGATGTTACCTTCAGCAGCTTGTAGTTTAATCTGCTTATTTTCCATTTTTCTGAAATCCATTAACTGGTTAATCAACCTCAGCAAATGTTCTGCATTGTGATAAACCGACTTCAGCTGTTTGTAAACCTTGTTAGAACCCCGAAATTCATCCAATATCTGCGACAACGGACCAATTATCAAAGTAAGCGGTGTACGAAAATCATGAGAAATATTGGTGAAAAATTGAAGTTTCATTTGGCTCAGCTGCATATCCTGTTCCTTTTGTTTTTGGGTAAGCTCCAGGTAATGTTTATAATTTGCCCTTGATTGAATGATTCGAAGCCAGAAAAATAAGGCAGTAGCAATGGCCAATCCATAACCTACAAAAGCCCACCCTGATCGCCAGGGAGGAGGTTTTACAGTTATTTTAAGGGCTATTGGTTCACTCCATACTCCATCATTATTGGCGCCTTTTACCAGCAGGGTGTAATTACCTTTGTTTTGTATGGTATAATTGGCCTCACCTTCATAGGTATAAATCCAGTCCTCTTCCAGGCCTGTAAGCTTATAGGCATATTGATTTTTCTCCGGATTGATGAAGTTGGGAAGGGTAAAGTTTAAGGTAAAATTAGCCTGGTTATGCTTTAAAGTTATTTGATCACTGTAAGGTAAAGTTGTTTTTAAAACCCTTTCATCACCTGGCTGAACTTTTTCTCCGTTAATGCTCAAATCCGTAAAAACAACTTCTGCTATTATATTATTTATTTTGATAGCTCCTGGCTTGAAACTACTTACTCCGAAAGGGCCTCCAAAATAAAGGGTTCCGTCATTGGCTTTATGCACAGCATTATTATTAAATTCATTTGAAACTAAGCCATCGGCCACCTGATAAACCTTTATTTCTTCAGCATAAGGGTTAAACCTTATCAATCCATTGTTGGAGCTTAACCACAAATTACCCGTCTCATCTTCTTCAATTGCATGAATGGTTTGACTGGCATTATTAATATTTGCAAATAAGTCTATTTTCTTGAAATTGCCATTTTCAAACCGGTGAAGCCCGTTTTCCTTACTGCCACACCAGATATTGGACTGGCTGTCCTGAAAAATGGTAAGCACATCATCTCCTGTACCTTCTTCGGGGTTGTATAAGAAATGCTCAAAACTGTAATCCTGGTTTTCAATTTTTTGCCTGGATAAAAAATTGATTCCACTTTGAGTACCGACCCAAAGATTAAAATCATTGTCTACAAATAATTTTCTTGCCTGGTTATCCGAAAGAGATTGTTCATTGGAGGAGTTTTCGATAAAGGATTGTAAAACTCCGTTTTCTTTATCCCATAAATTAATGCCGCGCATAAAAGTGGCTATAAAATAAAGGTTGCCTGAGTAGTGGGAAATGTTGTAAACACTATTGCTACTTAAACCGGAAGATTCATCGATAAACTTTATAAAGCTTTTTTGTTCTAAATCATAAATACAAAAACCAGCATTGTATGTGCCGATAAATAAGTGATTATTTTCAGTGTAAAGCGTTTTTATGTTATTGCTGCGTAGTGCGCTATTCTTATTGGTTAGATACTGATAGGACTGATTTCTCTTGTCGATAAAATTTAAACCACCACCTTCGGTACCTAGAATCAGATAATTTTCATATTCAACTATCGAACTTATCACGTTGTAATTCAAGCCAAATTTATCGGATTGCTGAGTAATATTGGTAAAATTGAAATTAGCTTTATTCCACATGTTGATACCGCCATAGTAAGTACCAATCCAAATGGAACCATGCTTATCCTGAAATAAGGATTTAATTGAATTTGTGCTTAAGCTATTAACATTTTCAGGGATATGTTGAATGCTCTCCACTTCGCCATTGGCAGCGATGATATTTATTCCCTGGTAGGTTCCTACCCATGTTCTTCCCATTGGATCTCTTGTTAAGGCGCGCACATTATCATGCAATAGAGACTTGTTTTGGCTTTTGGAATGATAATGATTCCATTGTTCAAATTCTTGATTATAAATAAGCAAACCATGCTGCTTCGTACCTATTAGTATTTGACCCTGCTGGTTTTGATCAATTACCTGTACCAGAAAATTATTTTCTATAATACCAGGCAACTCGGGAGTTATTTGCTGACAAAAAATATTTTTAGAATCCTGGTATACTATTTTATTCAAGCCATTGTCAGTACCAACCCATATAGTTCCGTTTTCATCTTTAAAAATCTCTGTAATTCTATTGGCAGACAAGCTTCTGCTATCATCTGGGTTATGCAAAAAAGTTTGAAATTTCCCGGTTTTAAGGTTAAGTCTGTTTAAACCGTTAGCGGTTCCGGTCCATACATATGATTCATCAGACAGTACACTCCATATCGTGTTATTACTTATTGAATTCTGTCCGGGTTTATTTTTATAAACATTAAAATTGCCTGAGGCTGCATCGTAATGGTTTAACCCATTGTAAGTACCTATCCAAATATCACCATTGGGACTAGCGCTAATGTCGAGTATATCATTATTACTAAGCGTACCGGTACTATCATCGAAATTTCGATAAATGGTAATTTTTTCTCCATCGTATTTGTTGAGTCCATCCCTGGTACCAAACCATAGAAAACCATGACTGTCTTGAGCGATGGTAATCACAGAACTCTGAGACAAACCTTCAGCTGCAGTAATTCTTTGAAACTGAACCTGTGCATAAGCAGCTGTGCAGAGAAACATGAACCATACCAACAGGAAAATCCGCGCCATTTTTACAATTTATTAATATTGATTGGCAAACGCACCATTTATCAAGTTATTGACTAAAAAGGAAAATTATCTTTTACCTGACCTGTAAAATATCATCAATGCCGGATGATAAATTTGAAATTTTTCTCCTGCAAATTTAAAATGTACACACCTTCTCTAATATTATGTAGATTCAAAATATTACCTCTGCCACTCTTGATTAGCTTTCCGGTAATATCATGTACCTGATAAGCTGGGTTATTTACTCCACTTATGTGTAACAACCCATTGCTAACAGTGGGATAAATAATAAGTATATCTTGCTTAATATTGTCAATTGCCACTGGCAGATTATCATTGTCATCATCCTGATTGGCTACATAGCCTTCGGGTTGCTCACAGGCGTAGGTGGCTTCCGCCGGATTTCCAAGTCCGTCATTGTCGGCATCCTGGTACCATTGACCACAATCTTCATCGGCATTATTGGCAACATACCCCTCTGGTTGTTCGCAGCTATACAGGGAGTTGTTCGGATCACCTAAAAAATCACCATCCTTATCTTCATAATATATTCGGCATTGCAAGTCATTGTTGTTAGAAACGTATCCATCTGGTTGCTCGCAGGAGACAATCACATTATTTGGATCGCCCAATCCATCGTTATCAGCATCTTGGTACCAAATGGGGCAGGTTTCCTTTTCTGTTACTTTAAAATCTGCAAAAAGCACTACTTCATCCCGCAATGATTCTTTATCGCTCAACGAACGGTAAATTCCCCATTTTGGCCTTACAAAGTCGGCACCCGTACGCCACATATCCAATTGACCGGAGTAAGAAATTATCTCGGTTCCGTCCAATAAATTAATTGTGATACTAAAGTCACCATTGTCTTCCAGATAAGTGGTCTCACAAGTTACTTTAACCCACTTCCCTTTAATTTTGTCTAACTCAGTAGATTTAACTACATTGTAATTATCATTACCACTACCATGAATAAGTTCCAACCGGTTGGTTTGTCTGGGAGTTATTGTAAATACCGGATTAGCATCGTCATCTCCACCGGAAGCTTTCAGTTGAAAAAGATGCGTGAAACCTGATGAAGGCTGAAAATTTTCATTTATTTTGAAAAACCATTCATACTGGACAGTTTCGCCAAGTGTGCCTTTCAATTTTGCCGGTGAGGGGCTGTAGGCTTTTATTTCATTGCGTTGCCTGTCAGTATTGGTTCCGCAGCGGTCGGTGTCAATTTCTTTATGAATAAAAAAACGGAAAACGTACCGATCTAAAGTTTCATCAAAAACTTCATCGATATGTTGAAAATTTTGCTCGTGATCACAATCCGGCACTTCATAGGGAGTTCCGCCAAGAACACTGCTCAACAATTCATAGGTATCTCCGGGACCATCCGCTTTAAGCTCCGTAACTTCCTGAGCAACTATTTTTATTGTTGCCAATAAAAAGAAAAATATTAAAAGTAAAAATTTGGGTTTCATATTGTCCATATTTTATAATTGAATGTACAAATATAAATCCGGAAGAGTAAAATATTGTACGATTCAGGTGCAGTTATCGTACAATTTTGGTCCAATAAGTGTTGAAGGATACTGTTAAATCTACTCAATATTATTTCTAAACACTTGACTTCCTGAAACTGTCGCTGTAAAATTGTAATCTTATCACAATTTTTAGGTTATACTGGCACTTTATTATTTAAAATATTTTTCATAAGCTTTTAGTTCTAAATATTAAGTAATAACTGAAGTTTAGCACCAGAATCGTATTTGGTAAAAACGGAAAATTAAAAAATAAAGCACCTACAACTCGGCAAAGGAGGGTGTAAAGAAAAACCCAAAACCTATGAATAATCATATATTGTCTCCCCGATGTGATCAGGCTTATTACCTGGATTTAAACTAGTTATTCTCTTTCAGCTTATAATAAGTGAGATTTAGGTTTATCAGAGTTTGTCCGAAGATCACCAGGTAGTCGCCCGGCATATTATAGTAGCGGTCGTCCAGTTTTTTGGGCTCCAGGTTGGCTACTATGTAATCATCGGCAAACTTGCGCCGATACACGTTTACCAGGTAAAGCCGGTCGATCCCTCCATCGCTGGTCAGGTAAAAGTCATTTAATACACCGCAGTAGATCACTACCCCTTCAGTAGTTTGCACCAGCGTATCCACCTGGATAAAATCAATTTCATCTGCTTTATCCAGTAAACGTCCGCTGAACAGGTAATACCATTCGTTGTTGATTTTAAAAATACCCAATTTCTTATCCAGTTGCCAATGCATCACCAGCCAGCGGGCAATAAAACCCATGCCGGCAGCCAGAAAACTAATGACCAGGAAATAGAACAGGAATCCGCCCAGGTTTGCTGAAAGTAGTGAAAAGTCGACAATCTTATCCGAACCGGTGAGCAGGAGGTAAAGAATTTTAAAATCAATGGCAAAACCTAATGCTTGTAAAAGGTAGAGTCCACTTAATTGTAAAAAAACTGCCGGTATGATTGCCCAGAAAATTTCAGTGGTTACTGACGGTTTGTAGTTTTTGCGGGAATAAGGACCTTTGAGAAAGGTATAACGGATGATAAAACCCGGCGATAGAAGAAACAGGATAATGAGTGTACCTAGGGCAATGTTCACTTATCAAAATTTCTTATCAGTAACTCGAATCAGGCTAAAATTTTTGCCTTTAATAGCGATGGTTTGGCTACCATTTCTTTCTCCGTTAATAATTTTTTCCATCAGCTGACGGGAGCTCTCTTTACTCAGTAGTATATTTTTAATTCTTTTACTTATCGGGGCTTTCATATTGATAAAATTTTTTGCTAAAATAAAGCATTAGTTAAATGAACCACAAAAATTTAACAAAAAATACTTGAAATAAATTCTAATATGCCACAAATGCTAGTAAATGGATTCTGGTTCTAAGTGAATTTGTGTGGATAATTGAATTTTAACTTATTGTTTGTTATTGTATTGTTTTCACAAATGTTTAGTTGGTTTAAAGCTAAGATTTCTGCTATTTCACCCCACCCGAAATACCCAATAATGTTTATTCGTTTATTCGTTTATGTGTTTATTTGCTTTTATTTTACCCGAAATAACCAAATACCCAAATACCCAAATACCCAAATAATGGTCCGCTGGCGGACAGGGGGTGGTTTAAAAGTAAATATTCTTTCTAAGCTTTTGATGAAATTGAAATATTTTAATATTATTTTTAAGTCTTCTTGTGTTTACTAATAAGGATATTCCACAATAAATCATATAGAGCCTGGATTATTCTATCCGCTTCACTTTTTAATGTGACTCCTTCATTAATACCATGACCGGTAAATATCGCCCCCCGGGAGTACTTTCTACCTGATCAGTAGTAACAAATCCAAACCTTTTATAGAAATATTCTGCATGAGGGTCGGAAACTATCTCTACAAAATTTGCTTTTGATAACCACCTGATCAAGAATGTATTGTAAAAGTCGCTTTCCATAGCCTTTTCCCATGGCTTCCGGTTTTATCCAAAAGTGATTGATCTCATAATTTTCCTCATTTTCCTGAATAGCACAAAAACCGGCAATGACTTGATTATCACACACTTTTCAAACCTATTGATTCAAAAGATCACTTTCTTTCATCGTAAGTTCCACCATCCAGCTGGAAATCCACTCCGGTGGATATTGCCAAAAACTTTTAGCGGCCACACTAATGCTGTTTAAAACCGGCAGATCTCTGTTTTTTGCCTTTATAATAAATGGTAAATCCTCAATAATATCTTTTTTAAGATTTAACTAAAACAAAATTAAAAAGCCGGCATTTAACCGGCTAGTAATATCACAAAATCTTCGTTATCCCCGGCTTGGGTATCGGATAATCCCCATTTTCATCGGGCTGTACCGGGGTATTGCTATCCCAGTTTTCAATGCTGAAATTCCGTAACGAATAATCCGATTGGATGGCATCTTCCCATTGAATTACCTGGCCTGAGTAAGTGGCCATCCGCCCCAAAATAGAGGTCATCGTACTTTTGGCCCCATATTCCGCGGTATTGACATAGTCTCCATCGCGAATGGCAGCAAAGAAAACATCATGTTCCAGCTGTTGTGGCTTGGGATCATCCCTGTCCCGGTGCATGTGCAGGGTATTGCCCTGATAATCTTTGATCATCGCCTGGTTCATATTAGTATCAGCTGTTCCTTTTGTACCCACAAAATATTCACCCAGCTTTACAAAGGTACCGGCAATTTGGCGGGCCTGGCTGTTGAGCTTCATACCATCAGCATATTCAAATTCTACAAAATGATGGTCGAATATCATGCCTTTACCAGTCTCCGGATAGGGTATCTCACGACCTCCCATGCCCTGAGCTGATACGGGATAGCCTTGTTTTACCCAATTGATGATGTCCAGGTTGTGAATATGTGTATCTTCAATATGATCACCGGAAAGCCAGGGAAAATGATACCAGGAGCGCATCTGGTATTCCAGCTCTGTCTGATTGGGCTTACGTTCCGGCATACGAATGGCGCCAATACTCCAGTAGGCCTGTGCGGCTACTATATCACCAATGATGCCATTGTGCAGCTTTTCCACTGTTCCTTTAGTATAGGTATGAGCGTATCTTCGTTGCAGGCCAACTATCACATTCAGGTTCTTCTGTTTGGCCAGCTCAGCAGTTTCCAATATTTTTCTGATACCGGGAGGGTCTACTGCCACCGGTTTTTCCATGAACACGTGTTTACCCTGCTTTATAGCATATTCGAAATGCTCTGGACGAAAGCCGGGAGGAGTAGCCAAAAGAACAACATCAGCAAGATCGATGGCTTTTTTATAAGCATCGAAACCAACAAATTTATTTTCTTCCGGCACCTTCACCTGTGAGGCAATTTCCGGCATTTTTCTCAGGTTATTGTAGCTTGTGTCCAGCATGTCACGGAATACATCGGCCATGGCCACCAGTTCCACTGAACCTTTGGTACTAAGTGCCTGAGAAGCTGCGCCTGTTCCTCTTCCACCACAGCCTATTAAGGCAATTTTTAATGTATCACTACCGGCTACATAAGCACTTGCCCCTGCGGGAAGTCCTGACAGTACGATGCCACCCATGGCTACAGCTGAATTTTGCAAAAAGCTACGGCGTGGTATTTTATTATTCTCCAGATTTTTCATTATTAATTGTTTGTACCCTATTAAAATTCATTACCAATTCCGGCATTTATTGTGCCAAATAAGCCTTTTAAACTAACAAATTTAAAGTTTGGTAACCTCAATTAAATTTATCAGCAATAATTCGGAAATAAGGGTAAATTTACTTTTTTTAAATAACTGTTTCAATGAAATTGTTACTTTATTCCCTGTTTTTTATTGGTATTTCCTATGGTTTGCTGCCCGCGCAATCGCAACACTGCTGGAGGCTAACGGATTGAAGATTTACTTGATTATGAGTATGGTAAGATAGGAATTGATGCGCGTATTGAGTATGAGGAAAAATCACAGATGTTCATAATTAGCAAAATGTTGAAAGAAGCTCGAAAACAAGCAAATATGACTCAAGAACAGTTGGCAATTAAAGCTGGGACGAAAAAGAGTTATATTTCCAGAGCTGAAAATACCAGAGGGAACATTCAATTATCAACATTGATCCGAATTTTTGAAAAAGGATTAAATCGAAAAATTGGATTGACATTTCTAAGACAAGAGAATAACGCCACAGAAAAAATTATATGATTTTTGATTTGATACTTTATGAACACTTCCATCTAATTCAATTCCTACTTTAGCTTCAGAACAGTAAAAGTCTAAAATATATGAAATTGAAATATTTT
>CAZQEZ010000056.1:0-28148 GCA_964592475.1 uncultured Roseivirgaceae bacterium | reverse complement strand
CCGTACCGAGGCCTCGGTATGTAATCCGGATCACTAAAGTTAAGTGTTTTTAACAAGTTATTGAAAGACGTCATTAGTAGCAAATACCAGATAAAAATGAAGCCAGGGATATGATTAATATTTCTTTCAACCTAAGTCTGGTATTTAAAGGCATAAAAAAGGGAGCTTAATACGAAATTATATTAAGCTCCCCACATCTATTAAACCAGCTATGAACGTAGATTAAATAATCACTTCTTTATGAACATCAAATTTAATAATATGTTTAATTAAAACAACAAAAAATTAAACATATAGAGCATAAAAATAAATACTTGTGTATATTGTTTATAAAAACATGAAAAAAAATAAACAAATGGTTGACAAATAAAAGTAATACTATTTATTTATATTCAACAGCGATTGTGCAAGCTGGTGAAATATATTAGTGCCTGTAGGAATAAGTTGGTCTGGAAAGTCGTAGTCATGATGATGTAAGTCAGGAATATTGCCAGCTCCTAAACCAAAAAATAAAGTAGAGGCTAGTTTTTTATAATGGCCAAAATCTTCCGACCAGCGAAATGGCTCTTCAATATTAATATATTCATGATTATTGTTCTCTGCAAGTTCTTGCAAAATTTTTGCTAATTTTTCATCACTCTCGGTAGCAGGGAAAATTTCCACATAATTTATCTCGCAATCTAACTGGTGTTGACTACATTTACTTCGAATCAATGCTTCTGAGGCCTTCGTAAGTGTATCCATATCTTCATCTAAGTACGATCGTAAAGTGGCTCGCACCTCAGCATATCCGGGAGTAGTGCCATAAGCAATTTCTCCTAATTTAGCTTGAACAACGGTAACCAGTACATAAGATGTGAAATTTTCTTCATTGGGTAGATTGGTGATATCTTCAATTATTTGTGCCATTGCCAGGGCAGGGCTACGGCCGTTTTCTGGTTCGGCAGCGTGGGAGGTGGCACCTTTAAGTTTTATTTCTATGCCTCGGGAAGCAGCCGCGAAAATGCCTTTTTTAGCTACTATAGCTGATTTGTTTATTTTAGGTAAATTATGTAAGCCAATAATATAATCAGGTTTTAACTGCTTAAATTTATCGTCAGCAATCACTTTGGCAGCCCCTTCACCGGTTTCTTCAGCGGGCTGATAAAGTAAAATGATTGTACCTCTATCTGGCCTTTGTTCAGCAAAAACAATGGCCAGGCCACTTACCATGCTCATATGACCATCGTGGCCACATTTATGACCAACACCATTATTTTTTGATTTATAATCGAACCGATTAGATTCAGCTATTGGTAAGCCATCCATATCGCAACGAAAACAAATAGTGGGACCACTTTTTTCACCTTCAAAAACTGCCGCTATGCCAAAACCTCCAATGTTTTTAATAATTTTATCAGGCTTGTGTGATTTAAGAAAGTTAATTATTATTTTACTTGTTTCTTTTTCTTCGCCTGCCAACTCCGGTAGCTGATGAAGCTCTCTTCGAAATTGCACTAGTTTATCTAAATTATGGTCTGATAGCATTATTCTACTTTTTTCTCAATGTAACTAGAATTAAGAATGGCTAATGCTCCCATATATTTTAATTTGAAACGCAGCATGTCGCCTACCTTGTATTTTTCTTTGTTCATCCCTAAGTCAATTACAAGCATGTCTGAACTGGCTCCGGCAATTTCAAAATCATGGTCTTCTAAAATGAGGTATTTAGGGTCAATATCTAATAAACCTACATCTATAATGGCCCTATAAGATGTTTGACCGTATAAATTTTCATCTATTTCCAAGGTTTCTCCCTGTGGGTTATTGGCCAATTCTCCATGGGGTAGCATTGGTTTTTTAGTGATTTCAATTATTTGCGTGTAAAGTTCAAAAACATCTCGCTTCATTCCAGGAATCATGCTCTCTGTAAAAAGGTTGATGCCAAAGAATAATGTTTCTCCTACTCTAAAATGGTTTATTCCTTTCGGGATTTGTTTATTTATCAATAACGGAATGGTAACTGAAGTGCCCCCACTTACCCAGGGAATCTTCCGATTAAATTTAAGCTCTATTATTTGCTTATATAAGCTTAGCTGAATAAGTTTATCTTGGCTGGGCATTACACCATGCAAGCAATTAAGATTGGTACCGATGCCTACAATTTCAAGATTAGGCAGCTCGAATACTTTGGCATAAAAATCAATTAGATATTCACCCATCACCCCTTCTCTTAGATCACCTGTTTCTATCATGATAATTACTTTATGGGTTTTTTCTTGCCTCACAGCCTCTTCAGAAAGCAATTTCATTGTAAAATACTCGGTATTCATGCTTACATCAGCAAAACTTATTATATCAGGCACAGACTCTTTGGCGGGAGGTTTGATATAGACAGTCTGTACCGACTGGTCTATTTGTTTTACAGCCCTTAAGTTACTTACTCTCGAGTCATGAATTTCTTTTACGCCTAAATTAATTAGCTCCTTCAAATAATCCTGATTACCGCATAACAGTTTGGATACAATACCCCAGTACATATTATTGCTTTCAAACAGATCTTTGATGAAATTAAAATTATGCTTTAGATTTTCTCTGTATAGTTTTAAAAATGCCATAAACAGTTTAGCTTTTTTTCAATCGCATTTCCAGGTATTTATTATCAAAACCCAGACTTTCATATAAATAGCGTGCAGGATTATCCGGTTCAACATGCAAAGCAATATCGCCTCTGGCTAATTCAATTGCTTTTTTCATGAGTTTTTTACCGAGTCCTTTACCTCTATGATTTTTATGTACAGCAATATAAACCAAAATATTTTCAGGGATATATCCTTCCATGCCTGTATGATTTATAACTACAGCACCTATTATGCGAGTATTTTCTTTGGCTAATAGTACAAAGCCACCCTGATGCCTGAATGGGCTTAGGGAATAATCTAAACATTTTAAAATATCGTCTTTCGTATCACCATATTCATCCAGGTGATTAAATAGAAAGTTTGCTATGCGATCCTTGATCAACATAGAGGCATTATCAATCGATGTTAATGCTTGAAATTCCATATGTTATTTAAATTTAGGTTCTAATTTTCAATTTGTTTCTTTTTTTACAACTGATTTGTCAGGAAAAAGATAGGAAAAGAATAATAACGCAAGTAAAGACACACAAATTCCAAATACATTGGCGTCCAGATTAAGCGGTAACTTATCAAAAACCTTAAACTTTAAAAGTAAAGAAAGTATTACGGTAGCCGTGCCACCAAGTAGCATAGCCAAGAAGGCACCGGTTGAGCTGCTGTTGCGCCAATATAAACCACCAATAACCGGTACAAATAATCCTGAAACCATAAAAGCATAAGAATAAAGCATAAGCTCGAGCACGCTTTCCATTTGGCTGGCTATCAATAGCGCTACAATGCCTATGATTAAAGTAGTTATCTGAGAAAATTTTAAATAGTTTTCTTCGGTAATTTTTATTTTAAATCCTTTTTCCAATAGATCAGAAACTACATTTCCTGATGATGCCATTAAGCAACTATCAGCAGTAGAAAGTATCGCTGAAAAATAAGCTGACATCATTAATCCCATTAAACCAACCGGTAGCACAGTTCGTAAAAGCATGGGTAAACCAGTTTCATTGTCAACTGCAGCTATGGAAGCAGGCCCCAAATATTCAAACATTCCCTGGTCGGCTGCCACTCTGGCAAATAAACCAAGCAATACTCCCATGAAAGCCATGATTGGCCACTCAAATAAACCAGCCAAAAACCAGGCTCGTTTGGCTGTTTTAGTATCTTTGCAAGCGTAAATTCGCTGATAAAGAGTCATGCCTACAAACCATATTGGAATGATGGTTATGCCCCAGTTCACGAAATCTTGCCAGGTAATGTTAGTAAAAGTAAGCATTTCGGGGTCCACAGTACTTTTAATCGCCGACCAACCCCCGATGGCATTGTACGATATGGGAATCCCAATAAAAATTAAGCCGCCCATCAAAATGATCCATTGTATTGTATCTGTATAAATTACTGCTTTTATGCCTCCCATTACAGTATAAACAACAGCTATTGTGCCCATAATGATGAGTGCTGTTTGCAGGTCCAAAGCTTTAAACGTGCCATTGGCCAGTTTAGCTCCGGCCAATATTTGCGAACTTGTAAACCCTAAATAACCTACAGCAGAAATAACGGCCGCCAGAAAAGCAACTTTCCCATTGAATAAGTAGCCCAGTATTTGCGGAAATGTTAAGAATTTTTCAAAAGCCTTATTATCTTTTATTATCGGAATAAGAAAAACCGCTGCCAGCCAAGCACCTATTAATCCTGTGAAGAGCATCCAAGAGCCAGATAAGCCCATTGCGAAACCCAACCCACCTAATCCGATGGAGAACCCTCCTCCTACATCTGTAGCAACTACTGATAATCCAATATGGGCGCTTCCCATGTTTCTACCACCAACATAATAATCATCAGCTCCTTTGTTTTTTCTTAAAAAGAAAAATCCAACGCCTAACATTCCAGCCATGTAGACGATAAAAATAGAAATATCAATTAATTGCATGAAATGCGAGAGAAGTTTGATCTGGCTTGCAAAACTAAGGAAATAAGCTGCGTGATAAAAGAAATATGTAAGCTTTTAAGTGCAATTGCTTTAGTTTAGGGTATTGTACCCCCATATTATTAGAGTGCGTTTACTCAATCACCTATACATTTATATAACCTTGCCATCACACATTTTAGTAGCCTTTTATGAATATTTAACTTAAGTGTACATCACTTAGCTATATTTGTTCATTTTATCTTCAATAGCTACATCCTCATTTTTGTCCCTCTGAATTTTTAAATAAACCATCATATTTTCAGCGCCAGCCGAAAAACATGCCTCCTGCGCCGCTTCAGCTACAGTCATAACTTCTTGATAAGTTCCCTCTATTACAGTTTCAAATGGACATACTTTATATTTCAATCCTGAATTTGCAATTACCGAAATAGCTGCATCCACTAATTGATATTTGTCTTTTTGACTCTTTGAATCAGGTAAAATTTGTATAGCTAGGTTCACTTTCTTCATGATCGATCATCTTCCTTTAAAGTATTATAAATTATTTTTCTAGCGTTTATTTTACGCAATTTTTGTTGTAAATCTACAATTATTCCCTTATTTGTGTTTTCATCTATGCGAAAACATCTGCAAAGAAATAAAAACTAAATCCCTGTTAATTAAAAAACATCCAATTGAGCCCAAATGCCAATGTTCTTTGCTGTCCGGAGTAGAAAGGAGTAGTGAAATAACCATCTTCCGAACCTTGGTTTAGGTGTATGAATTTGAAAAAAGTACGTACCTGACCTATTTTTAAATCGAGGAAGAGGTCGGCCACCAGATATCCATTTTCTCTTGGAGTAATTGCTCCATTTTCTTCACTATTGTTTTCGTAAGCTTCAGGTGGCAATATATAAAATTGCCTGGTCACAGGGTCGTATCCATAGGCATTGTAAGCCGAACGATAATGGAAATTTACTCCACCAATAATTTCAAGGCGGCCATTGTATAAAATTCTGCCATAGGAAATGGAGCTGTTAACGAAAATATCAGGAACTCGAAGTACATCGGATGAGCCTCCAGTGACAAGCGAATATAAGGCCTTGTTTTTTATTTTTAAATTACCAAAGGTGAAATCAAGGTCAATGCCTGGAGTAATTATTTGTGCAAGAGAACCCGATTGCTGAGGCGTTTTGTCGGGGCCGAAAAATAAGTAATTATTAAATAAGCGAAAATGAAGCTGCGGCCTGATAAATATTTTTTTCAACGGTAGATTGATTGCCCCGTATAAATAATCAGATTGTTGTGGTTTAAAATCATTGTACCATTCGTGATGGTTGCCAAAATGTGCCCGGTAAAAAAATGGAATGGCGCGGTTGTATCGGCGATAGCTGGCTTCAAAAAATTTGTTTCGGTAGTCAGCTTCAATTTTATGATTCAAGGGAAATAAATATTCTGCCTGACCGCTTAAAGTGTGCAGGCTATCAAATTTCATATTGAGGAATACCCCTAGATAATTCTCTCCGGCGCGGTCATTTCCAATGTATTTCCTGACGAAGGTTGCATCCCTTCTTCTGGCGTAAGCTCCATAATTTACAGTTGAGAAACTACCTTTAATACCAAATTCGTTGCTAAAATAGTTCAGCTTGTTTTGCATAATAGTAGAATCATCACTGAGCAATATCTCATTATAAAAATCGATATTGTTATTTAAATTTCTGTCGATATAGGAATCAAATTCCTGCCCTAAATCCATTTCATGATAAAGCTGCAAAAGCTCATCCAGTTGATATTGATGAAAAAGGTGAACATTAATTTTAAATGAACGGCTTTGAGCTTCTTCTAAAAATACATCAGCATCTTCGTATAAAAAATAGGTGGTATCTTCAGCAAAAATCCCACCGGTTTCTTCAACAGTATGATTCATGCGAGCCACATTAGCCAATAGCTGATATTTCCCCTTTTTGGAGTTATAATGAGTATAAATACCGTAGTAATTGTTAAAAACCTGCCTATCGTCCGAACTTATTCTGCTAAGCTGTTTATTAGCTGATAGCCTTATATAATTAAAGCCTACATTCCAATCAGGATTTATATTTCGGCTATATCCAACATCGATCATGTTACGACCATTACCTGCAAATACCAGGTTAATATCAGTAAAAGGTGATTTCGTATCATAATATCGAATCCATCCCGGGCCTTTCCAAAGGTAATCGTACCCGCTGAAACCAGTTTGAGCTCCTATTTGATCGTTTTGATCATAAAAAACCGGGAAGGCAGCAGTACCTAAGTTGCCCAGATTTTGCAACATATTATCATATTTATCTACATAAGTAAATTGATGTATGGAGCTGGCAGTAGTATCTATTGCCTGATAATCACCGATACCATATTTTATAGCATGTTCTTTAATGTATCGGGTAGTTTCGGGCCCGTACACATTTTCGGTGGTATCATCCAAAATTTGAGCATTGGCCAAAGAAGAGATAAACAAAAAAAGGAGTAGAAAAAATCTATTGCTCACCTTGAATTTTATTTAAAATTGAATTTTCCACTAAGCTATCAAAATTCTTACCATTTTCTAGCAATTGAATTGCAATTGGTAAGTAAAAGACCGGTAAAGACCTGAAGTTATCGTCAGCCAGATGTTGAATTTTCACCATGTCTTTTTCCGTGGTTAAAAGGACAGGATCTAGTCTTTCATATTTTTTAAATATTGTTGTAAGTATTTGCAAGTCATTTTTCTGATAATGATGATGATCAGGATAAGTCTTTACCTGCAGTAGTTGAAAGAATTTTTCAGTATAACTTATAATGTCTTGTGGATTAGCCAATCCGGTAAATAAAATTATTTTTCCTGAAAAAGAGCTATCATTATTGAAAATATTTTTTGGTTGTAAATATTTGATAGTAGAAAAGAATACAGGTGCTTTTGCTGCATACCTACCTATGGCAGTTTTTATTTCCTCCATGTTGGCTTTATCTAAAGCCGGAGGACATTTGGTTACCACTATTGCCTGTGCACGGTTAGCTGCATGTCTTGTTTCGCGCAAGCGACCTGATGGCAGTGGGAAATCATGGTAAAATGGGCGCGAGTATCGCGTGAGTAAAATTTTAAAGTCTGCCTTTACCTTACGATGTTGAAAAGCATCATCCAGTAGAAATGCTTCTGTTTGAGGATTTTCCAGAAGTATTTGTGGAATGGCCCAGGCGCGTTCTTCACCTACTGCTACAGTGATTTTATCTGAAAACTTTAGAAAATATTGGTAGGGTTCATCACCAATAGTAGCTGGCGATTGCTGTTGGTTGGCCAAAATAAATCCTTTGGTTTTACGGCCATATCCTCTGCTAATTGTGGCCAAATTAAATTTATCTTTCAATAAGCAAATTAAATATTCCACCATGGGGGTTTTACCAGTACCCCCAACCTCAAGGTTTCCGACCACAATTACCGGCTTTTGAAAGGAAAAAGAACGACTATAATTAATATTATATAAATGATTGCGTAAAGAAGTTACCAACCAATAAATCAGGCTTAAAGGAGCAAGAAGTAGAGCAATCAGATTTTTCATAATATTTATATTATTTATATTTTAAAAAATTGGCTACAATGATTCAATAAAAAAATCATAGGTAACCTTAATATTTCAAAAAATGTATTGATAAAGTTCAATTTAATCATTATTATTATTAATTTTGCATCCAATTTTTGAGACTGCAAATTTCACATATTGTGGCGAAAATTAAAGAGATTATTCACTTTTTGGAAAACATTGCTCCCGGGCCGTTGCAGGAAGATTATGATAATGCAGGACTTCTTACTGGAAACCAACAAACCGAATTGCAAAATATTTTGATAAGTTTGGATGTGACAGAAGCTGTTATTGAAGAAGCTATCAATAAAAATTGCAATCTAATCATATCTCACCATCCAATCATTTTTAAAGGAATCAAAAAACTTACTGGTAGCAATTATGTAGAGCGTACGGTTCTCAAAGCCATTAAAAATGATTTAGCACTTTACGCCATCCATACCAACCTGGATAATGTAAATACCGGGGTAAACAAAAAAATAGGGGAGAAGCTGGGAATCAAAAACAGGAAGACCCTAGTGCCTAAAAAAGATAACTTAGCCAAGTTAATTACATTTGTGCCTGCAGAAAATACTGAAAATGTGCTAAATGCGCTTGCAGAAGCTGGTGCCGGGAATATTGGAAATTATAAAAAATGCAGTTTTAAGTTGCAAGGAAAAGGCACTTTTCAGCCAACAGACGACGCAAATCCTTACATTGGATCCTCCAATAGGGTAGAAGAAGTGGATGAAGACCGTATTGAAGTTTTATTCCCGGTTTATTTACAAAATCAGGTTTTAGCTGCTTTGCGACGGGCTCATCCATACGAAGAGGTAGCTTACTATTTGCACCGGTTAGAAAATGAAAATCAAGATACCGGTTCCGGGATGATTGGTGAATTGGAAGAAAGTATGCCGGCAGATGCTTTTATTTCAAATTTGAAAACAGTATTTAATCTTCCAATGGTCAAGCATACGGCGTTGGTTAAGCAAAAAATAAAAAAAGTGGCTTGGTGTGGTGGTGCAGGCAGCTTTCTGCTAAAGCCGGCAATAAAGCAAGGAGCCGATGTTTTTATATCATCCGATTTTAAATATCATGAATATTTTGATGCAGATAATGATATTATAATTGCTGATGTAGGCCATTATGAAAGTGAACAATATACTCAAGAACTTTTAAAAGAATTATTAAAAGATAATTTCACTGATATAAATATTCAAAATACAGAAGTAAACACAAATCCGATAAGATACAGTTAAAGAAAAAGAAATGGAAAACACAATAGCACAAAAACTTGCCTCACTAGAAGAATTACAGGCCATAGATTCAAAATTGGATGACTTGAAAAAAGTGAGGGGTGCCCTTCCTGAAGAAGTAAGGGATTTGGAAGATGAATTGGCCGGATATGAAACCCGTCTGCAAAAGCATGACCAGGAGGTACAGTCACTAGAAGAGGGAATAGAAAAGAATAAAGTGGCGATTAAAGACTCTGAGAAGCTAATCAAGAAATATGAAGAGCAGCAAATGAATGTTCGTAATAATAGGGAATATGACGCCATTTCAAAAGAAATAGAACTTCAAACCCTGGAAATTCAAATTATGGAGAAGCGAATAAAAGAGGCACGTGAAAGAATAGAAAAAAAGGGAGAGGATATACAGCAAACCAAGGATTTGATGGAACATAGAAGCAAGGACTTGGAGAGCAAGAAAAATGAATTACAAGTAATAGTGAGCGAAAGTGAAGAGGAAGAGCAAAAGCTTATACAGCATCGTGAAAAAGCAATGACTAAAGTAGAAGATCGCTTGTTAAAATCTTATATAAAAATAAGAAGTGGTGTAAAAAATGGTTTGGCTGTAGTTTCTATAAGTCGTGGTGCATGCGGTGGATGTTTTAATGTGGTGCCTCCACAACGCCAAGCAGATGTAAGGGAAAAGAAGAAAATTATTGTATGTGAGCATTGTGGCCGTATCTTTTCAGATGTAGATGATGTAATTGAGGAAGAAAAAAAGCCCGCTACTCGGAAAGCAAAAAAATAAAAAGTACTAATGAAATAAAAAACAAAAGCACGAAGTTTTTTTAATTGGGTGCTTTTGTTTTTTAAGCTTCATATCAGTTAGGAAACTCCAGTGGTATTTCCACTTTAGTTTTGTCCCACATCATTAAAATATTGGTGGTACTATCATGCTGCTCAAATTCAATGGTAAATGGTTCATAAACAACATCAGTAGAAGAAGTAGGCACAGTAAACCGAAGTACATCAAAATCCTCATTGTAATTATAAGCTCCCCATTGTCCCAGTTCGCTATTTAATAAGATGGTCCAGCTATCTTCTTCAGGAATAGTAAAAACAGTATAAGTTCCTGCTTTTACTTCGTTTCCAGCAATTTCAATATCCCCGGTTATAGTTATTTCAGTTGCTTCGTTAGCACCTGTGCGCCATACTTCTCCATAAGGCACTAAAGTAGTATCACCAAAAATACCTCTACCTCTTTTGTGCGGTCTGCCATAAGTAATTTTAACGTAGGTGTCATCGTACTTCATGGTAACAAGTTCAAGGGGACTCGGGCGAGGCTTTAATGGCTCCTGAGCAAAAACCTCAAAGCTTGAAAATGAGAATAATGCCAATAATACAAATGCAAGGCTTGTTTTATTTATCATTAGTTTCTATTTAAATTTTTAAAATAAAATTATAAACGTAGCAAAATTATTGTTTGTTTTGCAAAGTATATATATCCAATCAATAAAATGAAACGACCAGAATTCGATGATATTTTCATGGAACTAGCCATAAACCTGGCTCGCCGGTCACATTGTATAAAAAAACACGTAGGCGCAGTACTTACCAAAGATACTAGAATTATTTCTATTGGTTACAATGGTCCACCTGCAGGCACTCATAACTGCGATGAAGAATGGCCCGGTACCGGTTGCAGTACTGATCACAAAGGTAGTTGTTCGCTGGCAATTCATGCCGAACAGAATGCCATATTGTATGCAGTAAAAAATAAAGCCGATATTAATGACGCAACCTTATATGTAACGCTTGCACCTTGTATTGCTTGCGCCCGTATTATCTATAGTATGGGCATAGCCAAGGTTATCTATTTAAAATCATATGCAGAATACAAAGGTTTACCTACCGATGAAGGCATAGATTTTCTATTACGATTTGGAGTAAATGTAGAAAAATACAGAGGTGCTATGGCCGATACTGCATTGGAAGATCAATTAATATGAATATTCTTTTTTTAACATATCAGGGAGATGTAGCAGGATCGACCAATTCTATTGCTTTTTTATGTAAAGGTTTGGCGGATAGGGGGCACAATATTTACCTTGGTTGTAGAAAAGAGAGTCTTTTATACAATATGCTAAAGAATACCAAAGTAAATTTGATCGAAATGGTATTTAAAGGCAAATTTGATATCCAAAACATAAAACATATAAAACGTATAGTCTATAAGTACCACATACAATTAATAAACTCCCAATCAAGTAAAGACAGGTATAATAGTATTTGGGCAAGATGGTTCTTTAAGTTGAATGTAAAAGTAGTACATACACGCCGACAAAGGCCAAGGAGTATTGGTGGTTTTTTACAAAACATGTTTTACATAAAAGGCACAAATAAGATTGTGGTTATAAGTGATGAATTAAAAAAGCAGTTTATAAAACTTGGCATACCGGCGCATCATTTAAAAGTAATATATAATGGCACACCTAAAGAAAGATACAAAAATATTGACTTACATCAAGTAGAAGAATTAAAGAAAAAGTATGCAATTAAGGACGAGGACGTGGTAATAGGGTCTGTTTCGCGAATTAAAAATCAGGATCAAATTATTAAATCACTTCAATATTTGCAGCCGGATTTAAAATTATTATTGGTAGGTGTGCCACCAAATTACTATGATGATTTAGTGAAAAAATTAGACGTGAAAAATGAAATTATCTATGCGGGTACGGTACCAATAGATGAAGTACTTGCGTATTACAAGTTAATCAAAGTGAATATTTTAGCCTCTACAATGGATGGCTTCGGATTAGTATTGACTGAGGCTATGGCCTTGGGAACGCCAGTGATAGGAACCGATTTTGGAGGCATAAAGAATGTAATAGAAAATGAAGTTGATGGTTTATTATTTAAGGATAATGACGTTAAAGATCTGGCTAAACAAATTCAAAGAATACTAACAGAAGAAGAATTAAGAGAAAAGCTGATCCAAAATGGCCAAAAGAAAGCCTTCGAAAAATTCTCTATGGAAAAAACAATTAAAAATTACGAAAAATTCTTTTTTGATTTAGTTAATGATGGAGCTTACCAATAAAATATCAGCGGTTGTAATTACTTTTAACGAAGAAAAAAACATCGGCCGGTGTTTAAAATCTTTGCAAGAAGTTGCTGACGAAATTATAGTGGTTGACTCGAATTCCACAGATCGTACAGTTGTCATTTGTGAAGGATTGGGGGTTAAGGTGATCACTCAACCATTTTTGGGGTATGTAGAGCAGAAAAACTTTGCCATGCAACAGGCACGTTTTGATTACGTGTTGTCGTTGGATGCTGATGAGGCTTTATCGGAGGAGTTGAAGAATGAGATTATAAAGGAGAAAAATAATTTACTCTTCGATGCTTACAGGTTCAATCGTCTGAATAATTTTTTTGGCAAATGGTTGCGACATGGTCAGTGGTATCCGGATAGAAAAACAAGACTATGGAATAAAAATAAAGCCCAATGGGGTGGTACTAATCCACATGATCAGGTTATACTTCCGAAAGGTGCAACTGTAAAAACAATAAAGAAGGATATATTACATTTTGCATACTATCAAGTGCAGGATCATGTGGATCAAATCAATAAGTTTGCTAAAGTATATGCGAAGGCTTCCTTTTTGCAGGGAAAAAAAGTCAATGTTTTGATCCATGTCCTACTAAGCCCGATATTCAAATTTATAAAAAGATATATTTTTAAATTTGGGTTTCTAGATGGATATTATGGGTTTATAGCATGCTACAATGCTGCTATATTAAATTATTATAAGTACATTTATTTGCGAGAATTAAATAAAAAGAAGTTAGATTGAATACTCAAGTGTCTGTAATTTTTACTACCTACAATAGTGTAGACTGGCTTGAAAAGGTATTGTGGGGCTTTGCCAACCAGGATTATAAAAGTATGGAAATAGTAATAGCCGATGATGGGTCAGGAGAAGAAACAAAAGAAAAAATTATTGCTGTTAAAAAAGAATTCGGCTTGAATATTAATCATGTTTGGCAGCCAGATGAAGGTTTTCAAAAATCAAAAATCCTCAATAGAGCAATAGAAGCCGCTACTTCTGATTACCTGATCTTCACGGATGGTGATTGTATTCCGCGAAATGACTTTGTGTCAGTACACGTTAGGAATGCAGAAAAGGGATATTTTCTTTCAGGAGGGTATTTTAAACTGCCCATAGAAACCAGTAAACAAATTACTAAAGAAGATATTTTCAATGGCAACGCATTTGAAAAAAATTGGTTATTGGCGCATGGTTTGACCTGGACTTATAAGCTACTTAAACTAACATCATCAGGCTGGTGGGAGAAGGCACTCAACAAGTTTACTCCTGCAGGTGCACCCTGGAATGGTCATAACTCATCAGGCTGGAAAGAAGACTTACTAAAAGTTAATGGTTTTGATGAACGCATGCAATATGGAGGGCAGGACCGGGAACTGGGAGAACGGTTATTTAATTCAGGGATTAAATCAAAGCAAATCAGGTACAGTGCTATTTGTGTGCATTTGGATCATGCTCGTGGGTATGCAACAAAGGAGTCAATTGAAAAGAATTTAGCTATTAGGAAAGAAAACAAACAATCAGGTAAAACCTGGGCAGAACAAGGAATTAGTAAACATGGAAAACAAAAAACAGAGATGTCCAAAAAAATAAATAAATCTGGAAAAAACATTTTGTATTAAGTAAATTTTTCAGGCCTGATTTATGGATGAAAAGTCAATTTAGCATATGAATATATTGATTGTATTTAACAGGGTTATTCCGGTAATAAATTATGGAGGAGTACAGAGAGCGGCCTGGTGGTTAGGTAAGGAGCTTGTAAGACAAGGCCATAGTGTAACATATCTTGTGGCAGAAGGATCATTTTGTGAATTTGCTAAAATAATAATATATAACCCAAATTTGCCACTTAATGATCAGGTTCCGGATTACATTGATGTTGTTCATTTGTATCAACATCCCGATGGTTGGCTAAAGAAACCTTATTTATTTCACATGCAATCTAATACCAAAGAAGAAAAATATGATCTAAATACAGTCTTTGTTTCCCGCGATCATGCAGAACGACATCATGCAGATTGTTTTGTTTATAATGGAATTGACCCTGATGATTATGGCCCACCAAAATTTTTAAACAGAAGAGAAAATTTTCATTTTCTTGCTAAAGCTAGCTGGAAAGTCAAAAATGTAAAAGGAGCAATAGAACTGGCAAAGCGAACAAACAACAAATTGGATGTTATTGGTGGCCACAGAGTTAATTTTAAAATGGGTTTTAGAGTAACCTTCGATCCCAGAATTAGATTTCATGGTATGATAGGTGGTAAGGAAAAAAATGATATCATTGGAAAATCAAAGGGTATGATTTTTCCGGTTATTTGGCATGAACCCTTTGGAATTGCAATAATAGAAAGCATGTATTTTGGTTGTCCTGTTTTTGGAACCCCCTATGGTTCACTTCCCGAAATTGTTGATTTAAATTCAGGCGTGTTATCAAATAAAAAAAACGAGTTAGAATATGCTATAAATCATTCAAATGATTTTAACTTGAAATACATACATGAGAGAATAATGGATAGTTTTTCGATAAGTATAATTGCTAAAGAATTTCTAAAGCTTTATGAGAAGGTGATGAATAACGAAAAATTAAACAAGGCCCACCCTTACTTTGATAAAGCCTCAGAAAAAAAATATTTAGAATTTAGTTAATATGGTTATATTAGGGAAAAAATTCGGAAGATTAGCAAACAGATTATGGATATTTGCTTATTTTTATGCCAACTCAATTGAATACAACTATAAATTATTTTATAGAAATTTTGATGAATACAATAAATATTTTACTACAACATTAAACAATCAATTCCCTGATTCAAATATTAAATCTAAATTTAGCACTATTACCATTTTAGATAATGTATTGTATTTGATTTCGCAGGCAATAATTGAAATTTTTAACAAAATAATCCCTCATTCTAGTATATTTTTAAGAATAAAAAAAGAAGGACAAGGTTTAGATCTAAATGATCCGTTTTATCTTGATAAAACCCTTAAAAAAATATTGATTATTAGAGATGGTGGGCACTTCTATCGTGACAATGTGAATTTGATTAAGCATAGAAAAAAGTTATTGAAAGTATTTAGACCTAAAGATATATTTATAAAGAACCTGGAAAACAATATCTATCAAAATAAAAAAGTAAATAGTATATTGGTTGGCGTCCATCTAAGAAAATATGATTATAGAACAATCAGAAATGGTGAATTTTTCATTACTGATGAGCAATATAAATTCTTCATGGATAAAATGGAATTGTTGCTGAGTAAAGAAAATAAAAAGGCTCAGTTTTTATTATGTTCGGATGAGAAAATAGACTTACAAAATTTTGACGGGTTAAATGTATTTTCCGGGACAGGTCATCTTATCGAAGATTTATATTCGTTTGCTAAATGTGATTATTTGATGGGACCGCCAAGTAGTTACACAATGTGGGCATCTTTCTATGGAAATGTAAACTTATTAATGTTGACTTCCAGCACCTCAATTGAAAGTCTAGACCAATTTGAAGTAACCAATAGTATTGATAGGCTTATTGATTATTTTTATAATTCTTAATATTTTCAATTATTATTCTACAATTTACCCTTTAAAGAATATTCCATCCAATTGAAGCAATTTTCCGGTGATTGGATCAGTTATTCCAGGTTCAATTCCACAGAGATTAAATCCATATTTTTGTAAATGATTTATTATTTCAAGATAACTATGTTCACCATCATACAATTTTGTTAAAGACATTTCTACCTGTATGCCTGTAATTTTCTTTAATGATAGGGCGCTGCCATTTAATACTTTCATTTCAAACCCTTGAGTATCAATTTTCAGAAATATTTTATCAGAATCACCACAAAATTCATGAAATACTAAATCAAGCGTTTTAACCAAAACATCTTCCTTATCTACAAATTGAAAATCGGGAAATGCAGATATGTGCTTAGAATTAATTTTGAGTATCGAACTGCTAAAAGAATTTCTGGAAATATTAATTTTAACTGCTTCCTCTTTATCTCCGAGCGCATAATTATGAGCTTGCCAATGTGCATCTTTTCTTGAATTTTTCTGCAGCTTCTGATAAGCACTTGATAATGGCTCAAAAGAAATAATTTGACCTTTGTAACCGAGTAACCTTAGCTGTTGTCCATATTGGCCGACATTAGCACCTACATCCAGTATCTTATTTATATTATTCTTTGTTATTAATTCGATCCTCCTCTTTTTCTCTCCATAAGGATACTTTCTCAATTTAAATTCAAGACCAATTTTAGCCCTGATAGATTTTAGAATATTATCTATTGCTTTCATTTATTTTATTTCAAATACTAAAAATTTAGTATCACGTTTTTTTGCTTCAAACTGAAATAATACTTCTATATTTTCTGCAGTAAGCAAATATTTTTCTTCTGCAATGTATATTTGACCAGATTTTAAAACTTCCTGACGCTGCAGTATTTTACCAGTCTCAGCCGAATAATAATAAGACAATGAAAATGGTGGCCAAAGTAATTCCTGAAATTCATTTTCATAATTCATTAACAAAGGAATGTTCAATTGTAAATCTACGAGCCGATAAGGCGCATGTAAATATAGCGGTTTATCACCCAATTGAGCTAAAATATTTTCCATCTCCTGCTTGATCGGCTTTCCTTCAGCTATTCTGGCAGCCCGGGCAGGAATTACAGTGGTGTTGAAAAAAAAGCGGATCAGCACCATGAAAAAAAGAAGCGATAAGATACGGTAGTTGGGTTTTCTGATAAAAGTGTATAATAAAAAAGCTGCTGGTATAAAAAACAACAAAGAAATAAATCCAATATTATCCACCTCTTCAATTTCAAAAAAAGAAAGAACTAATAATCCTAATGCAACCAATCCAATCACGATCCCAAAAAACCAGTTAGTCACTTTATTGAATTTAAGATAGTTAACATTAACATTGATTAAAGTATAAGCTACCAAATTAAAAATAAATGGTAGAAACATGTAAAGATACCTGTTCCTGGTGCCTGGTGACAACCAGTAGATAATAATATTTGCTAAAATGAAAATTACGCCAAACATTAGCCATGAATTCGACTTGAGTTTTTTAAAGTTTTGCTGAAAAAATAAAGGAAAAATAAAAAGGATCCACGGCAAACTGATACGTATCAATAAAAAAGGGAATGTAAATAGATGCTCAATGCTCTTCCACAAGTTTTTATCCATAACAGTACGTTGGGTAGATTGATCTACCAATTTGGCAATAAAAGCCAGGGGGTCAGCATATTGGCCATACCAATAAAAATAGCCGCCTGCCATTGCAACTAAAAGGGTAATGCCAGCAATATGTGCCAGAGAAAAAAGTCGGCGAAATTCTTTTAATGCTATGGCTGCTACTAATAAAGTTAAAGCTTGAAAAGCCAAAGAGGGTAATCCTTTTGTCAAAAGTCCCAATCCTGTGAGAAAATAAGATACTAGAAATAGAAGCCAAAAATTTCTTTTTTGGTAAAAAATGTAAATTGATATTATCTGTAAATACACAATAAGGGTGTAAAACATATCTATTTCGCCATAAAGCGAAAAGTAATAGTAGATATCGGCACTAGTTAGAAAAAACAAACTACTGAAAAGAGCAACCTGGTGATTTACATACTTGCGGGTAAAATAAAAATTAAGCAATGCGATGGCCACTAAAGACAAAACTGTAGGTAGCCTCACCACCCATTCCGCGTAACTGCCGGTTAACTTGAATAGACCAATTAGCAACCAATTGTGTATCGGCGGTTTATTCAGGTACAACTCTCCATTGATGGTTGGTACAATGTAATTGCCGGAAATTATCATTTCCAGGGCCACTACTCCACGTCTTGGCTCTTCAAAACTTAAAGGTAATATATTGAGTGGGGCAAAAATTGATACCAGGTAAAGTAAGATTAATAAACCCAGCCACCATTTATTATATTCTTGAGTTAACATCGGTACGCATTTAAGAGGCCAAAATTATATAATCCTAACAACAAACCCGTATAATAGCCACAAAAAAAGCGTTGAAATGCTCAACGCTTCAATTTCTTCATTGTAGCCAATAGTTTATCCCTTCACACTTACGGCGGGTATTCTCTTCACCTGGTCGTTCATTTCTTTAGCATTTTCCTGGCCCATAGTCATGAAAGCTCAATTCCCGGTATTGCCCAGCATTACACGGTCAGAGGCATACTTTTTTTGCTTCGCCAGCATAGGCATGGTAAGGAAATTGTACCGCTGCCATAGCGCCAGCGGCAGCCATCGAATTTTTCAAAAAATCGCGTCTTTTCATGATTGAAATTAATTTACAATACGATAAGATTTGCGCTAAACTATAAATTTAGGTAAATTTTTTGGCTTATTAAAGATAATTCCCTGATTTAACCACCTCACCAGCTCACAACTTCTATTCAAGCAAGTTTTCTATATCTTCCATTTTTTTCTCTGTATGCTTTCCGGAGGTAGCGTATATTATTTTCCCGTTTTTATCCAATACAAAAAAATATGGTACATTTTTCTTTTCGAAATCAAGAGCATCTTTATAAGGTTTTAATTTTCCTTTATAAAATAAGATGTGCGGATGCAGCCTACTGTCTACCTTTTCTCGTACTTGGTTTTTACCCGCTCCGGAGGCTGCTGCCTTAATGCCGGTATACATGGGTATGAAATATAAATTCACATCGTAGCCAAAAGAGGAGAATAATCCTTCAGCTTTATTGATAAAGGTAGAATAAGCGGGGCGAAACCAGGTATTGAGATCACCTTCTGACTTTTTAGAATAGGCCATGCCAATTAAAGTGTATTTTCCTTTTGTATCTAGAGGGATGTTAAGTACTTTATCCTCTACAGTTTCACCTTCTAATTGAGGAAACATTTTTCCAACTACTTGAGCTTGTGTGAATGTGCTAATAAACAATGCGAAAGCGACGATTAATGAACATTTTTGCATATTATACAAATTTTAAAATGAAAAGAATGATACAACTGCTAAATTAAATCATACTTTGAATTAAAATTGAATAGATAAATAAGTAAGGGCATGTGTGTAAGATTTGTTATTAGTGCTTTTTATTAATGGATATTAAAATTGTGGTAATCAAGACATTGATTTTGGATGGAAAAAAACCTTACATCTAACAACATTTGTTCAACATTGTAAATTTCCAAATCAGGGAGCTTGTAGTAGTGATTTTATTTTTAATAAGTAGATCGGAATTGAAAAAAGTGGCAGTAAAGCAATCATTTTCCGGAGTTGCCAGTGGTTAAATATTGATAATTATTTGGAAAGCCAGCAGTAGCCAGCCTTCCAATATTTTAATAGTTGAGCTACTTTATGATTACTCGTATTCTATTTACTTTTCCTTTTTCCAAATGTTGCGTTTCAATGCCACCACCGGCATTGCTTAAATCACCTTTTTGCACATCAATAAGGTATCTTTTGGCATCAATTTTTTTAAACTTTACTTCTCCTTTTTCATTCGTTTCCATTGAGTCATAAGCTGGATTTTCATTATTGTAAAAATCAGTCTCATTGTTGTATAATGTAACTGTAGCTCCTTGCACCGGGTTGCCAATATCATCTAAAACAGTTACCTTTAATACGGTAGGGAAAAGCTGCTCTGGGTTTCCAACATTGTTATTGGCCATAACAGCCGCAGGCAAAAATGCCACTAATAAATATAAATATATTTTTCTCATAACTCTTCAATTGTTAAATTTTGACCTAAAATTAGCGATTAACTACTGAATAACTAACGTAAAATTCTAAAATTCTGATAGTTGTAATAAAAAAGTCAAAATTATAGCTGATTCAAGCTATAGGTTTTATTGATGGAAAGATATATTTATTTTAATCGTCACTTTTATTAAAACTTATAATCACATATTATATCATAAATAAAAAATATCTTTTTGAGTTGAAAGGTTAGCTTCAATGTATCACTTCAAATATTTGATATTTCTCAGTTGGTTTTTTCTCACTTGTTACTTTTTCCACTTTGGCCGATTCCGGTCCATGATTGCACCATTTTTCAAATGAATCTACTGCAGAATCTTCACCGGTAACCTGAGCAGACACGCTTCCATCTACTTCGTTTTTCACCCAGCCTTTAAGTTTCAACTTATCTGCTTGCTGTTGTGTGCTATAGCGAAATCCTACTCCTTGCACTGTGCCGTATATCCGAATCTTGAGAGTTTTCATAATTAAAATTTTTGGTGTCACGATGAAATATATCAACTGAGCATAAGTATTAAAAGTTAATCTTTTTACAAAAGCGATTCGAAATATTTGATAGCTTTGTTTATGGAAAAAATTTTGTGCTCCTAAATCCGTTTTGTAAAAGTAAGAGATAAAAAGTAGCCAATGAGTAAATATATTAAAATAGGTGTTGCCTTAATTATTGTAATTATTTTGGTTTATAGTTTCAAGGGGAGCAATACTTTTAATTTTGAAAAATATAAGGTTGAACTAAGTCAATATCGCGATGAACGCGACCGGTTTATGCAATTTAATCAGGAGTCGCCACTACCTGCGGAGGAAAGAGCTGATTTTGATGGACTTAATTATTTTTCGCCAGACAGTAGTATGCGTATAGTGGCTGACTTAAAGAACATAGATGAACCAAAAACCATCTCTTTGAACATGACCAATGGCGCTCCGGAAAAATATAAAGAAATAGGCTATGCCAACTTTGCTCATGACAATCAGGTGGCAAATTTGCTTGTAATGAAATCATTGGAAAGCGGAGATCTGTTTCTTCCTTTTTGGGACACCACTAATGGCATGTCTACCTACGGTGGAGGTAGATACTTGGATCCGGAGCTGCTCTCCAGTGATAAAATATTACTTGACTTCAATTACGCCTATAACCCCTTTTGCGCTTTTGCCGAGAGTTATGCTTGTCCTATTCCTCCACTACAAAACAAAATACCATTTGCGGTAGAAGCAGGCGAAAAAATCTGGGGAAAATAACCTTAGCATGCAGGCGGAGTATAAATGATTCTTTAATTTTGTCAAATTATAAACTGGGTGCTGATACGAATAACTGTAGTCAATCATCTAAGTTTTATTTTTTATAAGCATGTATGTATAGCTTAACTTAAATTAGATTGTAATATCTGAGTAAAATTTGAATCCTCACGATACTTAAAATTAAAAATGAAAATATCCTATAATTGGTTGAATAACTACATAGATTTATCAGGTTACAGCCTTAATGAAATTGCTGATATTCTCACAGCAACGGGTCTGGAAGTAGAAGGTTTGGAAAAATACGAGCAGGTAAAAGGTAACTTGGAAGGCTTGCTAATAGGTGAAGTAAAGGAATGTGTTAAACACCCTGATGCAGATAAGCTGAGTATTACTAAAGTTGATGTAGGGCAGCCGGAATTACTAAATATTGTGTGTGGTGCACCCAATGTAGCTCAAGGGCAAAAAGTAGTGGTTGCCCCTATGGGAAGCACCATCTATCCGGTAGGACAGGAACCACTTAGGTTGAAGAAAGCAAAAATACGCGGCCAGCTTTCTCAGGGAATGATAGTTGCCGAAGATGAAGTAGGCCTGGGCACATCTCACGAGGGAATAATAGTCTTGGATACAGACTTATCCAATGGTACGCCGGCAGCTAATTATTTCAAATTGGAAAACGATCACACCATTGAAATTGGCCTTACTCCTAATAGAGCAGATGCGGCGTCACATCTGGGTGTAGCTAGAGACCTTAAAGCTGTACTGAATAAAAATATCCAAACTTATGAGGTAAAAGGCTTCCAGGTAGATAATAACAGCCTTCCTATTCCGGTAGAGGTTGAAAATAAAGAAGCATGCCCCCGTTATAGTGCAGTTACAATCAGCGGAGTAAAGGTAGCGCCATCGCCCGAATGGTTGCAGCATAAATTAAAAGCCATAGGTTTAGCACCTATCAACAACATTGTGGATATTACCAATTACATCTTGCACGATCTGGGTCAGCCTCTGCATGCTTTTGATGCTGACAAAATCAGCGGGCAAAAAGTAATCGTGAAAACATTGCCGAAAGGCAGTAAATTTGAAACACTTGATGAAAAAGAGCGCCAATTGCAAGCAGAAGATTTAATGATTTGCGATGCCAGGGGAGGTATGTGCATTGCTGGTGTTTTTGGTGGGATTGATTCGGGCGTTACGGAGAATACACAAAATATTTTTCTCGAAAGTGCTTATTTCTCGCCAGCTTATATTAGAAGAACTTCACAGCATCATGGTTTAAAAACAGATGCCTCTTTCCGTTTCGAGCGAGGTACAAATCCTGAAATTACTGTGTACGCGCTTAAAAAAGCAGGCCTACTGGTAAAAGAAATAGCCGGCGGTAGTATCTCATCCGAAATTGTTGATGTATATCCAGTACCGGTAAAGCCATTTTCTATAAACATAAAATACCAACATATACATCGGTTAATTGGCAAGCAAATAGAAAAGGATGAGATCAAACGCATACTTAAAGCGTTGGATATTGACATAAAAGATGAAACTGAGCAGCAATTTACTGCCATGGTTCCTCCATTTAGAGTGGATGTGACTCGCGAAGCCGATGTGATTGAGGAAATATTAAGAATTTATGGTTATAATAATGTTGAGCTTCCGGAACACCTGAATGCTAGTTTCCTCTCAGAATTTCCTGCAAAAGACCCGGATTATTTACAATATCAGGTTTCACAATTATTAATCGGTAATGGATTCAACGAAATAATCACTAATTCTCTAACCAATCCAAAATACAGTCAGCAACTTCAAAATTTTGACGAGAAGCTGGATGTACAAATTTTGAATAAGCTAAGCGAAGAACTAGGAGTGATGCGTCAAAGTTTGTTGTTTACTGGCGCTGAGGTTGCAGCTTATAACCTTAAGCACCGGCAAAAGAATTTGAAGCTTTTTGAATTTGGTAAGGTGTATTGGCAGGAAAATAAAACTTATAAAGAAAAATATAAACTTGGTATTTACTTAAGTGGCGATATTGAAGCAGAAAATTGGCGTGAAACACCTCGAGGGGCAGATTTTCATGATCTGTCAGCTATTGTAACGAAAATCATAACACGTTTTGCATCTCAAATTCCTGATCAGCAGTACATTGAGGATGAATTGTTTGAATATGGATTATCATTGACTTTAGGTAACAAAAGCTTAGGTAAAATTGGGCTGCTCACCAGAAAAGTCAGTCAGTTAGCCGATTTAATGCAGCCGTTGCTATACGCAGAATTGGATTGGGAGCAATTAATATACCTAAGTAAAGAAAATTTTACTTACAGCGAAGTATCAAAATTTCCGGAAGTAAGGCGAGACCTGTCATTGGTAATTAATAAAAATGTAACTTTCGATCAAATTAAAAATATAGCTCATAAAATTGAAAGCAAACTTATTCGAAGCATCAATATATTTGATTATTACGAAGGTGAAAATATTGGTGCCGATAAAAAAGCTTACGCTTTGAGTTTTATTTTACAGGAAAAAGATAAAACTCTTACAGATAAAACGATTGATAAGACAATGGCTAGATTAATTAAATCGTTTGAAAAAGAATTAGGGGCTACTATCAGAAAATGATATGCAAGATGATAATTTAAGAGCGGAGATGAGCCTGCTGGAAAGAAGGCTAAATATGCTGCTGGAAAGCTATAAGCAGCTAAAATCCGAGCTTGAATTACTAAAAAAGGAGAATTTTGAATTAAAATCTTCTCTCAAAACAAAAGATAACCATTTAAATGATTTTCAAAATAAGATTAAAATTAGTAAAATTGTAAATAGTATACATGGTGAGGGGGATAAACTGCCCGAACTAAGGAATATAATTGATGAATACATCAAGGAAATAGATAAGTGTATCTTGCATTTGAGTAAATAATATATGAGAAGTGGTAATCTTTCGATTAAAATAAAAATTGCCGACCGCGAATATCCAATGAAAGTTGCGGCTGACAATGAAGAAAAAATCAGGATTGCTGGTAAATTAATAAATGATAAAATCAAAAATTATCGGGAACAATTTGGTATAGATGATAAACAAGACTTACTAGCTATGGTGGCATTTGATTGTGTAGTGGAAAAGATGCACACTGATGAACATCAACAGCAAAGCGAATCTTATGTAACCGAAAAATTAGGAACATTGAATAAATTGATTGCTCAGGAAATTAAATAAGCAAAAATACAAATCATTTCCATTCTTTAGTTTGGCTTACCGCTCGGCATGATATATATAGTAGTACACTAACTATAAATGCCGTTTATTTATGATAGATATAATAGTAATTGTAATCACCTTCGTGGTAGCCTTAGTTATGGGCATCGCGGTGGGTAAGGTGATTTTTCAGCGCTTTCTTAAGAAGAAAGAAATAGAAGCCCAGGAAAAAGCTAATTTAATAATTAAAGAAGCTGAAGTAAATGCAGAAAACATAAAAAAGGATAAGATTTTAGAAGCAAAAGAAAAGTTTTTAAAATTAAAATCTGATTTTGAAGAGGAAGCAAGCAACAGAAAAAACCAGATTCTTACCAATGAAAACCGCTTGAAGCAGCGAGACCAGCATTTAGCCAAACAAGTTGAGCAAAATAAACGCCGGGAAGCAGAACTAGACAGTATGAAAGAGAACCTTAACGCTCAGATAGAAATTATCAACAAGCGCAAAGAGGAGATGGAGAAGGTAAAAGAGCAGCAAGTATCTATGCTGGAAAAAGTGGCTAACCTTTCTGCTGAAGAAGCACTTAACCAGTTGATGGAAACACTAAAGGATGAAGCCCAAAGTAAAGCCTCCTCGTTGATCAAAGAAATGATAGAAGAAGCTAAACTGACTGCTACCAAAGAAGCCAAAAAGATCGTAATTCAAACCATTCAACGTACTGCTACCGAGCATGCCATTGAAAATTGCGTTTCGGTATTCAATATAGAGAGCGACGACATCAAAGGTAAAATTATTGGTAGAGAAGGCCGGAATATTCGTGCTCTTGAAGCAGCTACCGGAGTTGAAATTATTGTAGATGATACTCCGGAGGCAATCATCATTTCTGGATTTGATCCTGTAAGACGTGAAATCGCACGGTTATCGTTACACCGGTTGGTAGTTGATGGACGTATTCACCCTGCAAGAATTGAGGAAATTGTGTCCAAAACCACTAAAAATATTGAGGATGAAATAGTTGAAATCGGAGAGCGGACTGTAATTGATCTGGGAATACATGGTTTACATCCGGAGCTTATAAAACTGGTAGGCCGTATGCGATTTCGTTCCTCTTATGGTCAAAATTTACTACAACACTCACGCGAAGTGGCAAAGCTTTGTGCTACATTGGCTTCTGAATTGGGGCTTAATTCAAAGCTAGCTAAAAGAGCTGGCTTGCTGCATGACATTGGGAAAGTTTGGCCAGAAGAACCGGATGTGCCACACGCCATTTTAGGTATGGATCTAGCTAAAAAATACAAAGAAAATAGTGACGTATGCAATGCCATAGGTGCTCACCATGATGAAATTGAGATGACTGCATTGATATCCCCCTTAATTCAGACTTGCGATGCTATTTCAGGTTCCCGGCCTGGTGCTAGAAGAGAGGTGATGGAGTCTTATATCAAAAGATTGAAAGAACTTGAAGACCTGGCCTTGTCTTTTGATGGGGTTCATAAGTGCTTTGCCATTCAGGCTGGTCGTGAACTACGAGTAATTGTAGATGCGGAGACAGTAGGAGATGGACAGGCAGGGCAGCTATCTTTTGATATTAGCAATAAAATAGAAAAAGATATGCAATACCCGGGCCAGATAAAAGTAACCGTAATTCGCGAAATGCGATCCGTTAGCTACGCGAAATAATTTTATAAAAAAAACGTGAAGCAATTTATATTCCTTCAAATAAGTTTGCTTCACGTTCTAATTTGCTTTTATCTTTCTAATCATGGAGATTTATAAATTATTATTATTATTTAAATAATTCAATTTAAAAGAGACCATTAGCTTTGAACTATCACTGACAGCCTTCTTTGGTTTTAATAATATTTTCTTCCTCACCCCCTGGGCCATAGCCGTATTAAGGAATTGGCAAAGTAGCAGACATTATTTTTTCTACAAAAGATAGTTTGCGAGAAAAACACAAAATCATCCAAATGATTCAGTTAGTTGAATAACAAGCTGATGCTACATTTTCACATTTTCCACACAATTTCACATAGAACCATTATTTTCAATGTGATTTATATATTAAATCAAAACAAAAGGGGTTGCAGGTTCAAACTATTCTATTAAAATTAACCTCAGGCATGTTGCAGGAAATGCTTGAGGATTGTGGATTTAAGTAAAGTAAGTTAATTTAGTAGGAAACTTTTATAGTAATCCGTATACCATTCACAGTCCTGCTTGCATAGCTTTAGCCAAAAAATAGATTATTCGGCTAATACATTTATCCTGGTAAAAATGTAATTGAGCTTTTCTTTATTAATTAAAAGCCGAAAAAAGTCAGATTTGCCTAATTGCTGGGGCTCGTAGCCTGTATGGTGTAGGTATTTTTTGCTTATCTTTTTATCAAACCAATGCACCAGCCTTATTTTTCCATTAGTTATTTCCAGGCAAGTTATCCCTCGTTTACCAATTACGCAGCCAGCGTTAAAAAGGCATGGCACATACAGTATTTCATTGTAAAGATTATGATATTCGCGTGATTGCCGGTGAATCAACCGCAATTCATCCTTGTAATTTTTAATGAGTTTCACCAGGCGTTCGTTTTCCCTCAATTCTTTATTGGAGTATTCGCGTATCAGCTGTTCTATACGAAAACGAATACGCTCGGGTTTAGGAAGCGATTCAAACAATGGACGGTGGGTATGCCCTATTATGGACATCACTTTTTGTTGCCGGCTAAAATTATAAGCAGTTTTTTCAATTTTATATTTCTTTCGGCTACTATGTGCTACCGAATAGTTCATAATTCCAAGCGGGTTGGCGATATACCGAAGTGTATAACCAATGAGCGCATTTTGCAAGGTGTATTTTTTAGACGCTTGATGACCATGAAATATAAATATATCATTGTCGTTTTTGTAATTAAGACTCAGCGATTCGTGAATGTAATACGGATACTCCTCATATTCCTTGGTTAGCAGGGCTATGTCATGATTGCCTACTGTTTTAAGTAGTCGATTATTAGCAGCAAACTTGTCAAATAAATGATATACCCTTTTCCACTGCTTAAAGATTTGGTTAAACTTAAAACGTTGTAGTTCCTCAATATCGCCATTAAGCACCAGTGTATAGTCCTTTTCAAAATAATAATGCTTGAGCGCACTGAGAAACAAAGGGGAGTTAGCCGTAAAATCATCTTTGCCGTCGCCGCGGCCCATGTGCATGTCGCTCATTATTACGAGTTTGTCCTTTTTATTGATGGGAAACGAAGGGGAAGTTTCGTATAAATTGCCTAAGTTGCGGTAAACCTTATTTTGCATAAGTAAGATTAAATATAAGGAGCAAAAATAGATGTTTTAAGTAAGAAGCAAAGAAATTTTTTAGTTAAATGTCGCCTAATTTAAACAATGTTAAAATTGGCTCTATATGATTTATTGTGGAATATCCTTATTAGTAAATACAAGAAGACTTGAAATAATATTAAAATAATTAAAATATTTCAATTTCATCAAAAGCTTAGAAGGAATATATTTACTTTTTAACCACCCCCTGTCCGCCAGCGGACCATTATTTGGGTATTTGGGTATTT
>CAZQEZ010000055.1:1348-28509 GCA_964592475.1 uncultured Roseivirgaceae bacterium | reverse complement strand
TGTTTATTCGTTTATTCGTTTATGTGTTTATTTGCTTTTATTTTACCCCAAATAAATCATTCAAAGATTTATGCTATGAAAGTATTTAAGGGTAAGCTAAATTTGAGGCTTATCCTTTTTTTATGCAAAACCACAAATTAATAAGTTTATCCGAGTTGCTTGAAATAATTGCTAATTTGAAGCAACAAGATAAGAAAATTACTTTTACCAATGGAGTTTTTGATATTCTGCATAAGGGTCACGTAGCTTATTTATCCGAAGCCAAAAGCTTAGGTGATATTTTGATTTTGGGTCTCAATAGCGACGCGTCTGTAAAGAGATTGAAAGGGCCTACCAGGCCAATTAATAATCATGATGATCGTGCTTTTGTATTGGCAGGTCTGGAGTCAATTGATTATATCACCATTTTTGATGAAGATACACCTTATCAATTACTATCAAAAATACAACCTGATATTTTGGCAAAGGGTGGTGATTATAAAATTGAAGAGGTGGTAGGTAGAGAATTTGCCGCAAAAACTGCTCTAATAGAATTTGTAAAAGGATATTCCACCACCAAAGTAATTGAAAAGATGAAGTAGGTTACCTGTTGTAAGACCAAAAAACTCGCATAAAATAAACATTTTCTCTAAAGCTCTCATTTATTCTTTGCGTGCGAAACTCAGGGCCTATTTCTAGTCGATTATATTCATCCAATATAAAACCAATGCCCATATAAGGCCTTTGGCTGTTAAAATATAAAAATTCTTCTCTGGTAGGCATACTTAATATTTCATAACTTAGGTTTATATAAGCTTCTCCCACGTCAATTTTTTCGCCTGACAATGGAAAATCATTGCTTAATCGATACCTTAATCTAATATCAAAATTATTTTCCTGGCCGGTGAATACGCGTTGTTCAATTCTGAATTGGTTTCTTATTCTATATTTTTCTAATCGGTGGATTAATGTCAATTGCTGCCATGGCCTTAATTCGTACTCCAACTTTCGATCAGTAAAAGGCTCTTGCAGACGGAGCATAAAACTAGCAGCAAGATGTAATTTGGGTGAGTATTGGTACCCGATGCCGGCAGTAAAATTCATATTATTCATCATGGCCGGGTATGTTTGTTCATCGTAGTTTCTCTCTATCGCATTTATTTGGCTGTCGGTATTGAGGTTTAAGTTCAAATAATTATTCAAAGCCTTTTGATAACTTATTGATGGTAATATTCCCCATAGATTTATATTCTGAGCAAAACCGTGTGTACTTATTAATAGTAAAAAAAATATTAAAGTAATACTTCTTCCTTTCATTCTAAAAAAATTGTTCAATTCAGAAATTGGCTTAAAACATGATATTACTGATACGGCTATCAATCAGTTGTTTTTGCAGCACTTTACCATCATCAGAAAAATTATATTCGAACGGTTGTATTCGGTTTTTTAACTTACCTTCTACCATTATTTCATATTCAATGGTTTGCTTATACCACCGCATTTGAATTTTATATATTTTCCACCTTTTAAAATCCTCATCAAAGGTTGATTTAATTTTGCTCCAGGTATCTTGAGCAATTTCTTGTTGGTTAATCACCTTTTCAGTATCGTATAAGGTGCCATCTTCATAAAATTTAATACTATAGTGTTCGCCTTTGCAAAAAAACTTACTTTCGTAGTAGGTGTTACTCTGGCTTTTTTCAAGATAATATTTAACCTTTAATTTTTCAGGGTAATTTTGTTTCAGGTATTGCCGGGCATTTTCAGGAAACTGGTTTTCACTTATCTTCTTTTCTTTTTCTATTTTTTGAGCATAAGAAATTTCACAATTGAATATTGAAATTAGAAAAAAGCTTTGTATTATTAATACACGCATAATCGGGAATAATATAGGTTGTAGAACTAGCTAATTTTGAAAATGTTTATTTTGGCTATAATTGATAAACTTCTTTTTAGGGTATAAAGTGTAAGTGCTATCTATATTTTTTTTAATATTGCTTTTAAATATAAATCCAACTATTATGAATAAATATTTAATAATTCTACTCTCCGTTATCAACTCCGCCTTAATGGCTCAAGATTGGAAAGCAGCTCAAAACCCTCTATTTACTGAATGGGGTAAAAAAGTAACTCCCCAAAACGTTTGGCAGGAATATCCGCGCCCAATGATGGTAAGAGATAACTGGCAAAATTTAAATGGCTTATGGGATTTTAATATTGCTGGATATCATCATACTCAGAAGGGCGATTATGAAAAACAAATATTGGTTCCATTTCCAGTAGAGTCAGCCTTATCCGGAGTTAAAGAAACGGTAGGTCCTGATAAAAGAGTATGGTATAGAAGATCAATTGATATACAAAAAAAGGATAAAGATAATCGAATGCTGCTTCATTTTGGTGCTAGTGATTGGGAAACCCATGTATACATTAATCAAGAACATGTAGGCATGCATCAAGGGGGCTACACACCATTTACATTTGATATTACTCCTTTTTTGCACGATGGATCTAAACAGGAAATTGAAGTTTCAGTGTGGGATCCTACGGATTTGGGTAAACAGCCTGTAGGAAAACAAACACATGATCCTAGAGGTATCTGGTATACTGCCAATACCGGTATTTGGCAAACAGTTTGGCTTGAAGAAGTGCCTGATTATTATATAAAGGATTTACGAATTACACCGGATGTTGATAACAGTCGGGTTGTAATTTCAATAATTAGCGAAGCCCCTAAGCATTTTCAGGCAAAAATTGCGGCAATGGCTGATGATCAGGAAGTAGCCGCTGTGCAAGGAAATCATCAGCAGGTTTTTTATGTGCCAGTTAAAAATGCAAGACTGTGGTCTCCAGATGATCCATTTTTATACGATCTTGAAATTACGCTAATTGACACCACTGGTACTATAGTAGATGAGGTGGAAAGCTATTTTGGAATGCGCAAAATAACTGTAGGCAATGCTGATGATGGACACTTGCGATTGATGCTTAACAATGAGCCGTTGTTTCAATTAGGACCATTGGATCAAGGTTGGTGGCCTGATGGATTATACACCGCGGCTTCTGATGATGCATTGAAATATGATGTGCAGGTAACCAAAGATTTGGGATTCAACATGCTTCGAAAACACGTAAAAGTAGAGCCTCAGCGTTTTTATTATTGGTGCGATAAAATTGGAATTATGGTATGGCAAGATATGCCAAGTGGGGATCGAAAACCGCGTACTATCCCTAGAAGCGATGCCTCGGCAGCTCAATTTAAGCACGAATATCGCCAATTGATAAGTAACTTTTACAATCACCCGAGCATTGTAATGTGGGTGCCTTTCAATGAAGGATGGGGGCAGTTTGAAACGGAAGAGATTACCAAAATAACCAAGGAAATGGATCCTTCCCGATTAGTAAATCCTGCCAGTGGCTGGTTTGATAGACAAATAGGTGATGTAAAAGATATTCATCGGTACCCTGGACCTGCCATACCAGCTATTGAAGATAATAGAGCCGCGGTATTGGGTGAATTTGGCGGTCAAGCTCTGGTTGTAAAAGATCATCTGTGGTTACAAGATTTTAGACGGGCTCCCAGCCACTACAAAACATCAAATTCGAAGAAGAAACTTCACGATAAATATGATGAGCTTATAAAATCATTACTTCCGCTTAAGAAAAAAGGACTGGCCGCAGCAGTGTACACTCAAACTACTGATGTAGAAACAGAAGTAAACGGATTTATGACTTATGATCGTGAAGTAATAAAATTTGACCCGGCACACCTGAAAGAGATTCATCAGGAGCTGTATAAAAAATAATTGTATAAATAAAAGTTGATTATACAGTTTAATACAAATTATTTATTATATTTGGAGTGCATTATGGTTTTAGGGTTTAACCCCTGGTTTAATTAAAGGGCCGAAGATCAATCTTCGGCCTTTTTGTTGTAAGTATCGTGTTTTAAAAAAGACTGGAGCATAAATCTAAAGTAATACGTTCATTAAGACTCATTACTAAAATTGATGATGTATGCTTAATTGAGTTTGGTTTTTTTGCCAGTTCACGGTACTTTGGCGCATCATTCCCATTTGTACGTTAAGATTATCAATAAGACCATAGCCAAGTGCAAAGTAAGTTCTGTTTCTGTCGAAATACTGCACCTTTTGATCGTTTCCAATATCTAGCTCGCCATTCATAAATAATTCATTGTAAAAAGCCAGGTACAAGCTACCCTTCTCTATTTCTGTTTTATTCAATGGCACATTGATAAATAAATTATAGCGATAGCGTGAACGGAAGTCTTGATTTTCTACCCAGCGTTGCTCGTAACGAAACCTATGGGTCAAGTAAAATCGACTTCCAATTTTCTGCGGAATGAGTGCCTCCTGATAAATTCTATTTTCTGATTTAATATCAGTTCCGTCGCCAAATTCTCCCGTGCTTATACTTGCATAGCCAAGCGTGAATTTTATATCTGCATTTTTTGGCTGGTAGGTAGCACCTCCGCGTAACAGTAATTGCTCAAGGTCACCAATCATGTTCCAATTTCGATACTGAATATCACCTTGAAACCCGAAAGGACTTTCTCCAATAGATGTATTCCAAAAATACATGTACCATGCTCCAGTCATATCATCATCTACCTGAGAATATACGTTACCGGATAATGAAATAAAAGCTATCAATAGAATTGAATAAAATTTTCGCATAATTTCTGTACTCTATTATAATTTAATAAAACATAGGCACTAAAATACAGCGGTGAATCGTAAATAAAAATGCTAATATTTACGCTATATTATCTGTGTAGGATTTATTTTAAAAGATAAAAAATGAAAAATTTATAATGGCATTACAGATTTTATAAATACTTTTCGAAATGTTAAAAGCAACACTAACCTCATTCATGTTAAAGTGATTTCATTCTTAGCGTAGGTAATGGTTAAATGTGTTATCGTGTTATATCATCATTTTGCACGGTGGGTTCTTTAGGAAATTCATTAAATATTTCCTTCACTATTTCCCTGATCACTATTTCAATATGTTTCTTTTTTTGTTGAAACTCACCAGTTGCCACTCCTTGCCAAATGAGCTCATTTTCTAATTCATCGATTATATTAATTATCATTGTATTTTGATTCTCATCGCGGGGCGCACGATTATTATTCATCCAAAAAGGATCATACCACCCTCGTCCCCACATAGCAGGCCCCATGTTGTTAGTGCCGGTTTCTCGTATAAATGCAATAGAACCATTAATTTTTATTAACAGATCAGAGATTTCTGATTGAATAAAATTACGCTTTTCCATTTGCTCTGCAATGGCCAGTTGCACCCGATCCTGGTTAGCATCGTTAAAGGTAAAGTTGGGTGCGGGTTTGGTATTATCAAACCTATAGGTGCGATATTCATTAAAGTTTACGGGCTTTATGTAATCGGTTTGTACAATTACTTTGGGGCTACATGCTGCACATGTTAAAATTAAGGATATAAAAATATATTTAAGTTTCATATTTTTGGTTATAAATCTACAAGCCAGCAGAAATAATTGCTGACCTGAGATTATAACGAAAATTGTGAATAAAAAATGCACCTTGAAATATAAATTCCATAAAATATAAATAATTTAATTCCGGGGTTATTTGATTATTTGGCTATTCCAGAATTTTTCATGGTAGCGTCAAGCACACTTATCCAGTTTTTCACATGGGTCATAATAAGAAAGTTGTCAATTACCCTTCGCTGAGCATTTGAAGCCCAAATTTCTCGTTGGTCAGGATTGGCTAGCATTTCCATAAGGGTCTTCGCGATCATTTCCGGGTCTTCCGGGTTGCTAATCATTTTTCCATCAATCTGGTCGCGTACTTGTTGCCGCAAACCACATGCATTAGATACCATTACTGGCTTTGTTTTCCACATGGCCTCTGTTGCAGTAAGTCCAAATCCTTCACGTAACGAATTTTGCACAATCACCGTGGAGCAGCGTTGAATCGCATTTACAATAAGTGCATTTTCTTCAGTCGATTTCATAGGCAATACTACCAAGGCAATGTCTTCTTGTATATCCTTTGGCAGATTACAGAAATAATCTATAAGTTCGTTCAATACTTCAAGTCCTTCCGGATCATCTTTAACCGCTTCTGGATCAGGGCCGGCTAATACTAGTCTGCTTATTCTTACCGGTTCTTTCAATTTATCTGGCCCATTGTTCCAACCATCCAATTTCTTTTTCATCATGGCAAAGCCTTCTATTAGAGGAAAAAACCCTTTGAGTCTATCCCATCGCGAAACCTGGGTGATGATGGGCCGGTAGAGTAATCCAATGTCTTGGGGTGTCATAGGTGAAGCGAATTCACCATTGGCTTGTAGCCGTTGAGCCTGAGCCACAAATGGTTCGGTAACAGTAGGATGTAAGTTAGGAATTAAGCCCGCGTTGCTCAATATCCCGCTAATCCTATGGGTAGTTAGGTCTTTACTTTTTGCAGTAAGTGGGTCAATACTAGGATGAACTACTGAAACATGACCAGTCAAGTTTTTGGGGATATATTCCGGTGCTGAGTAAACTTGATGGTCGTAATATTCAAAATATTCACCAAGAAAATCCCAGGCATTCTTGGTCTGTTCATTTTCCTCATCCAGCCCGATGTGACATCGCCAGATCAACTTTAAATTTGGATGATGTGAACGTAAAATCTTAGCCATTCCCATAGGTTGAGGGTCATGAATTATTACAAAATCATCTGGACTGACTATTTTCAGAAATTCATTGGCATTTTCAAAATTTACTTGTTCATATACTTCTCTATGTTCTTCATTGAAAAAAGGGTCAGCTTTTCCATGGATATTGTTGTGTATTTTTTTTGTTAAATTAAAAAAAGCAAGCTTATCCGTTTCCATCACAGCCCAATCCACATCAAGGCCTAATTGCCTCATAACACTCACCAGGCGAGGAAGCATTTCCGCAACACCTCCACCGGTTTCAGTGGAATTTATCATCCAAATTTTTCTTTTTTGTAATTTGGGTACAAAAATTGAAGCCTCAGTCCTAAATTCTTTTACTGTCCAATATAAACTAGCATAAGATTCATAATCTTCAAGAGCTCTACCTTTTGGTACATTTACTATTCTAATCATAGTTGTTACGGAATTATGTTATTTAAGTTAAATTTTGACTTTTGAGGCACTATTATAGGGCTTTTTGTGATAATTGCAAAAGCAAATCTTTGCAAATAGGTACTCATATATCAAAATAATAAATATAGGGTCGTTATTTGTCAAAATATGAACAAATTACCCAATCAAATAAAAAAATTCTTCCTAATCCGATACATGAAGTTTGGATTATGGCTCTTATTTACTGATCTTTTACTCCGGAATTCCATTTTTAATGGATATTATTAATTGGTCTTATACTCTTTAGGATAAACGTAATTTTAAAAAATTAAATATTTCAATGCATAACACTCACCCTGGCTCTCAAAAAGGATTGAATGGTATTTTATTTTCTTGATGCGAAACTTTAGTAAGGTTAGGATTTTATAGATGCTCTCCAATCTCCTTTTAAAATGAGAAACTTCTGATTTTAACTTAAAAGCATTTATTAGCCACAAATTATTGGATAGAACTCCTATCTTCCAATTCCCTAATCTTAGCGTTGAAATCCCTGTTTTCTTCAGGAATAAACATGTCAATAGTTTTTAAATCGCATATTTCGATCATGTCCAGGCAATAGGCAAGGTGCCCTAAATTGCTATCGGTATTATTAGTGCCAAAAGTAAATTTTACCCCTTTTGCCTTGGCCATTTTAATAAATTCAGGGCTTGGTATTTTGTACCTCGCACTTATTTCAAAAGCAACATTGTTTGCAGCCAATGCATCTGTTACTTTTTCCATTCGTGCTTGGTTCCACAGTTCGTCGTATTCATCAGCTAGTGTATCAGGCAGATAGGTTGCATTGGCATACACATCTACCGGCTCAGTGTTAATAATTTGCACAATTGTATCTGTGAGAGCATCCATAAAAAGTTGCTTATCAGCAATATTTACTTCCTCGGGTTTCCAAAGGTGCATTCGATTGCCTTCCATGTCATTAAACGTCATGGCATCGGTAAATACATAATCAAAAACAGAAATAGCTTCAGGTGAAAAAATTTCAGTCCATTCACGACCTTCTGCTTGCATCGCTTTAAAAACGGGATGGTCTTCCAGGTTTTCTTGTATATGACCGCGGAGTTTTTTATCTGTGTTGATGGGAAAATCCAACCCGCTATTAATGGCTATTCCATAATTAATTCCATTTTTACGACTTAGATCCAACGCTTTTTCCATAGTTAGATCACCTTTAAGGTGTACATGCAGGTCCATTAATGGAAAACCAATGTTGTGTAAATGTGAGATAGTGTTATTTAATTCTTCATCCAGATAAGGCTTGGCATTATCGTAATCAGTATTTTCAGGCAACCTTTTTACTTTAATGTTTTTGTAATATACTTTACTATCAGGGTCGTGGCTTTGCAAGGCAAAAGTACCCGAGGATAGTAGCCTGTCTTGTTGATTTTCATTTCGTACCGGGTTGGCAGGTTCAATATAATCAACCATCATTTGATCATTAACGTGTACAGTTACTCTTTTTCCTTCTACTTTTATTTTCAGATTAAACCACTCATTATCATTAGTAAAGGCATTGTATAAGTTGCGTACTGCATACAAACTACCGGTTCTTTTTAATTCTCTGTATTCATTGGTGCCCGTGTGGCTATTATTTACTTGAACCTCGTACCCTTTTTCCGGCCATCCCTTTTCCTGGTAAGCCGTATGAAAATATATTCCGGAATTAGCACCCGGTTCTGTCATTATATCAGCCGATAGCTCAAAGTTTTTATAAGTTGCATTTTCATAAAAAAGATGAGACCGAGGTCCATTGCATACTAAAATGCTATCCTCCACGTAAAAGGAGCCCTCGTTTTCAGCAGCATGCCAACCATCAAGCGAAGTGCCATTAAATAAAACATTCCATTCTTCTTCATTTTGATTGGAGGTTTTGCAGTTTGATAGTAGTATTGTCAAAAGTGCAATAAAGATTAATGCTAACTTTTTCATAATTTTTTGAGGCTTAAATTATCCTTAATATTAGTGAATATTTTACTTGAAAGCAAAGTCAATGCAAAAGTCAATAATAGCTGTTTATTTTACTTATAATTTTTCATAAGTTAGTTTTAGAAACATCATCAATTGGAAAAATTAATTGGATAGTTAAAATTTTAATAGAAAAAAACTTGAAATATATTTTCTTTTTTGTCATCTTTGCACTCCTGTTTTGTAAAATAAAGAATAATATAGATATGTCGAAGGTTTGTCAAGTTACGGGTAAAAGACCAAGAGTAGGGAATAACGTTTCGCATGCGAACAATAAAACCAAGCGTAAGTTTTATCCAAACCTGCACAAGAAGAAGTTTTATTTGCCTGAGGAAGATAAGTGGATCACGATAAAGGTGTCTTCCAAAGCGTTGCGCACCATTAACAAAAATGGTATTACATCAGTGTTAAAAGAGGCAAAAGCCAAGGGCACTCTTAATATATAATTAGAAAGTAGTTAAAAAAGGAACTTAAAATGGCTAAAAAAGGTAATAGAGTACAGGTAATCCTAGAATGCACCGAACATAAAGGTACAGGACAACCAGGTACTTCAAGATATATCACAACTAAAAATAGAAAAAACACTCCAAGTAGAATGGAGTTGAAGAAATACAATCCTGTTTTAAGAAAATATACTGTACATAAAGAAATTAAATAATTTAAATTATGGCTAAGAAAGTAGTTGCGACCTTAAAAAATAAGTCTGACAAAGGTGTTGCTAAAGTTATAAGAGCAATAAAATCTCCTAAAACTGGTGCATATACTTTTAAAGAAGAGATTGTTCCTGCCGATATGGTAAAGGATGCTTTGGCTAAAAAATAAATTAGCTTCGGTACATATTAAAATAATTTGGTCCCTCCGTGCAGGGACTTTTTTTGTTTTTCATAAAATGCAATTGATGCCATGGCGATATTAAATTTTTTTTCAAAAGATAAGAAAGAAACCCTGGATAAAGGTCTTGAAAAGACCAAAGATTCTTTCTTTAGTAAAATAAGTCGGGCTACGGTAGGAAAAGCCAAAGTGGATGATGAGTTTTTGGATGAGCTTGAAGAAATTCTCATTACATCTGATGTTGGCGTAAGTACTACTATAAAAATAATCGAACGCGTAGAGGAGCGGGCGGCTAAAGATAAATACCTTAATCTGCAGGAATTAAATTTGCTGCTAAAAGATGAGATAGCTAAATTACTGGCAGAAAATAAAACCGAAGATCTGAAAGACTTTACTTTACCAGAAGGTATAAAGCCATATGTAATATTAGTTGTGGGTGTAAATGGAGTTGGTAAAACAACAACAATAGGCAAATTGGCAGCACAATTTAAGAATAAAGGCAAAAATGTGTTGCTTGGGGCCGCCGACACTTTTAGAGCAGCCGCTGTAGACCAGCTAAAGTTATGGGGTGAGCGTGTAGATGTGCCTGTGGTTTCGCATGGCATGAATACTGATCCAGCTTCGGTAGCTTTTGATACCGCTAAAAGAGGTGTTGAAACAAACGCTGATGTTGTAATTATAGACACCGCAGGACGCTTACACACACGAGTGAACCTGATGAATGAACTCACCAAAATAAAGCGGGTAGTACAAAAATTTATTCCGGAAGCCCCTCATGAAGTTTTACTTGTTTTAGATGGAAGTACAGGGCAAAACGCGGTAATTCAAGCTCGTGAGTTTACCAAGGCAACTGAGGTAACCTCGCTAGCTATTACTAAACTGGATGGAACTGCCAAAGGTGGTGTGGTGATAGGTATAAGTGATGAGTTTAAAATTCCGGTGAAGTACATTGGGGTGGGAGAGAAGGTGGAAGATCTGCAAGTTTTTAACAAATACGAATTTGTAGATTCATTATTCAACATTAATAAAAAGTAATAATTTAAACGAGACCAACTTTAGGAGTTGATTTCTTTAAACTTAAGCTATCTTACTTTTACCTGGTACAATTGCAATTATCACAAAATAAAAAAGCTTTCCGGTTGAGGAAAGCTTTGAAAAGGGTGAAAGACGGGACTCGAACCCGCGACCTCCTGAACCACAATCAGGCGTTCTAACCAACTGAACTACAATCACCATATGAATAATGAAGTGCAAAGATAGATGATTTATAAATTTCAGCAAAATCAAAAATCATTATTTTTTACTATCAATTGGGTTCAAATTTAAGCCTAGCGCCCATCTGATCCAAATTAAACTTGCCTTCTTCGTACGCCAAATGGCCTGATACAATGGTATGAGTAACTACCGATTGAAAATTTTGACCTTCAAATGGCGACCAGCCGCATTTGTATAAAATATTTTCCTTATCTACTTTCCAGGGTCGGTTCATGTCAACTAATACAAGATCAGCAAAAAAACCTTCTCTAATGAAGCCTCTTTCTTTAATATTAAAAAGGATGGCAGGGTTGTGAGACATTTTTTCCGCTATTTTTTCCAATGAAATTTTTCCTCGTTTGTGCATTTCTAACATAGCCACTAAACTATGTTGAACCAATGGACCACCTGAGGGAGCTTTAGTGTAAATTTGTTGTTTTTCTTCTAGTGTGTGAGGAGCATGATCGGTAGCTATTACATCAATTTTATCTTCCAGCAAAGCTTGCCATATTGCCTCTCGATCTTTAGCAGTTTTTACCGCCGGATTCCACTTAATAAATGTTCCTTTATTTTCATAATCATCCTCGCTAAACCATAAGTGATGAATACAAGCCTCAGATGTTATTCTTTTGTCTTTTAATGGTAATTTATTGTCAAAAAGAGCTAGCTCATTGGCAGTAGATAGGTGCAATATATGCAAACGCGTGTCGTGTTTTTTTGCCAGATTTACTGCAAAAGATGAGGAAAGATAACAAGCTTCGTGGCTGCGTATTTCAGGATGCACCGCTATTGGAATGTTATCACCAAACTTTTCTTGATACTTTTTTAGGTTTCGATTAATAGTCGCTTCATCTTCACAATGTGTTGCTATAATTGTAGGAGCATTGGCAAATACTTTTTGCAGCACACCCTCATCGTCTACCAGCATGTTGCCGGTAGATGAGCCCATGAAAATTTTTATACCACATACATTTTCAGGGTCTGTTTTTAATACTTCCTCCAGATTGTCATTTGAGGTGCCCATATAAAATGAATAGTTGGCTAAAGACTTATTCGCTCCAATTTTATATTTACTTTCCAGCAATTCTTGCGTGATTGATGGAGGTTTTACATTGGGCATTTCCATATAAGAAGTAATACCACCGGCTACTGCCGCTTTTGATTCACTTTCGATATCAGCTTTATGGGTAAGGCCGGGTTCCCTAAAGTGTACCTGGTCGTCTATTACGCCGGGTAATAGTAATTTGCCATACCCATTTATTTCTTCATTCGCGTGATCATTTAATTCATTGGCTATTTTTTCAATCCTACCATTTTTAATTAATAGATCGCCATTTGAAATTTTACCTTCGTTTACAATTTGTGCATTTTTTATTATTATACTACGCATGTTATATTTAGTATATATTTATACAAAAAAAATACTGATATTCAGCAGTCTAAAGAAAAATTAAAAAATTTTGTTTAATAAATTAGGCAAAAGTTAAATTATTTTCTAATTTAGGATCATCTTTTACATAAAAGTTTTTTACATAGCTGGTTGAACAAAGGGCTTGGGGTATAATGATTTTATCATTAACCTCAAGTCTCTTTATTTTAAGAGCATCTTAATCAATTAGTTATCAATTTTTAATCTGTTTTCTCTGTTAGCCAATTCCCATGCAGTGTAAAAAATTAACTGAGCTCTCTTTTGTAATAGGTTAAATTCAATTTTGTTTGCTGTGTCAGTTACTTCATGATAATCGGAATGTGTACCATTGAAGTAAAAAATGACTGGAATTCCATTTTTGGCAAAGTTATAATGGTCTGAACGGTAATAAAACTGGTTTGGATCATCTTCGGCATTATACCTGTAATCCAATTGAAACTGGAGTGTTTTTTCATTCACAGATTCACTTAAATCGTGTAATTCTTGAGAAATTTTATTTGCTCCAATCAGGTAAATGTAAGGCTCTTTTCCAGGATAAAAATTGTCTACCCTACCTATCATATCAATATTTAAATTGGCTACCGTGTTCTGCAATGGAAAAAGTGGATTGTTTGTATAATATTTACTACCAAAAAGTCCTTTTTCCTCTCCTGTAAAAGCAATCATTAGAATACTCCTTTTAGGACCATAACCTTCATTTTTAGCTATTTTAAAAGCCTCTGTAATTTCTAACAGAGCACTGATGCCGGAAGCATTGTCATCGGCGCCCGGGTAAAATGTACTATCGGTTTTGCCCAGATGGTCGTAATGAGCTGATATAACTATTAATTCATCTTTCTTTTCTTTTCCTTCGATGTATCCTAAAACATTAGCCACTGTAAGTGTGTCGTATTCGCGAGCTGCTTTAAAAAAAAATGGCAAAGGCTTCATTTTTGCTAATGGTACTTTACCAGGTTCATTTTTTTCCCAACTCATAAGTCTTTTTAAAGAAACACCTAAAGCATTTGCCACAAATGAGGGTTCAGCTAAAAAGGAGATTTGTTCTTGTTTGGCTACTTTTACTTTACCGGGAAAATAGTAATCATTTGTTCGGGATTCCTTCAATGTTGAGAACGCTATTTTATTGCCAGCCTCTCCTTTATTACTTATCAATAAAAATGCTTCTGGCCAATTATTAGTGCGAAATCCGCCATAGGGTTTACTGGCAGGAAACGCTGCCACGGATGTATTGACAAGGGAAGAGTCTTTAAAATATTGCAATTTTGAATAATATATTAATCTGCTTTCTTCTTCTTCGGGTATATCAGCCGATCCAAGATATATAAATTGATCATAATTAGCATATTTTTTATTATTAAATTTTAAATAGGTTTCACCTTGGCTTTCTCGTATTATCTTAAATTCTTGCAGGTAACTATTATATGATGGCGATTTTATTTGCAACTTTTTAAAGCGCTGACTTATATAAAAGCTCGCTTTTTTTAGTCCTTTACTTCCTAATCCCCTTCCCGCCAAACTATCGTGCGTCAATACATTGATATGCTTCTTCAGGTCTTCGATATTTATAAAATTAGCATAAATTTTCGCTTGTTTTAAGTCTTGGCCTTTGCCAGTAGACATACTTATTATTATAAAGAAAAAAACTTTTATGAAATATTTATTATACATAATACTTCCCATTAGTGAATTCGAAAAGGTAAGATGACAAATATTCAAAATATTATTTGTTAATGATATCGCAAATATAGTCAAATTTGATTTTCAGCTTAGTACTTATTTCCATTGTAAACAACAATTTGGTATTACATATTATTGTAATTTTGTTGAAGATTATTAAATAAAGATTAATAAGAAGATTGGAATGCAAATAGATTTAAAACAACGAGAAGAATTTGCCTCCAGACATCTGGGGCCTAATAAAACTCAGGTAGCTGAAATGTTAGATGTGCTGGGCTTGCAAAGCCTGGATCAATTAATTGATGATACAATACCTCAAGCTATCCGTAAGAAAAATCCATTACAATTGCCTGAAGCAAAAGGTGAATACAAGTTTATAAATGACTTTAAGTCGTTGATGGGCAAAAACAAATTGTGTAAAAATTACATCGGTATGGGTTATTATAATTGTATTGTGCCCTCTGTAATTCAGCGAAATATTTTGGAAAACCCAAGTTGGTATACAGCATATACTCCTTATCAAGCCGAAATTGCTCAAGGTAGATTGGAGGCATTAATTAATTTCCAAACTACAGTTATTGAACTGACAGGTATGGAGATTGCCAACGCATCACTCTTAGATGAAGCAACCGCTGCCGCTGAAGCAATGTCTATGCTTTACAGCTTAAGAAAGGGAGCTAAAAAGAAAGCCAATCGTTTTTTAGTAGATAAAAATACATTTCCTCAAACACTTGCTGTGCTTCAAACCAGGGCAGTTCCAATAGGTATTTCTTTAGAAATAATTGATATAGAGAAAGTTGATATTTCAGCACCAGATTTATTCGGAATATTTGTTCAGAATCCTGATGGAAATGGATCGGTAAGAGATTTTACTTACCTCTTAGCCGCAGCTAAAGAAAACCAGGTGTTTAGTGTAATGGCCACAGATTTACTAAGTCTTACTTTGTTAAAAGCGCCGGGAGAAATGGGAGCAGATGTTGCCGTAGGTACTTCTCAAAGATTTGGGGTGCCCCTCGGGTATGGTGGTCCTCATGCCGCGTTTTTTGCGACTAAAGAGGATTTTAAAAGACAAATACCAGGTCGTATTATTGGGGTGTCGGTTGACAGGAAAGGAAGGAAGGCATACAGGATGGCGTTACAAACTCGTGAACAGCATATTCGTCGGGAGAAAGCAACTTCAAATATTTGTACTGCTCAAGTTCTATTGGCCGTGATGGCAGGTATGTACGCGGTTTACCATGGCCCGGAAGGACTTAAAAAGATTGCCGCTAGAGTAAATGGTTTTGCTCACTTACTAGCAGAAAAATTATCAAAATTAGGTTTTGAACAATTAAATCAACATTATTTTGATACGTTAAAAGTCGAGTTAAATATTGAAAAACAGGATTCATTGAGGCAACTGGCCGAAACCGGTAAAATTAACTTCAGATATTTTGAAGATGGTTCGGTAGGTATTTCTTTAGATGAAACAACTACAATACAAGACATTGAAGATATCTTACAGGTATTTATACAATTGGCGAAAAAAAATGATACGATAAAGCTGCAGGCTACTTTGCAAACATTGGATTTTCCTCAGCACCTGACACGATCATCCACTTATTTGCAGTATCCGGTATTTCAAAATTTTCACTCCGAGCATGAGCTTTTACGATACATGAAAAAGCTGGAAAATAAGGATCTTTCGTTGGTGCATAGCATGATATCATTAGGCTCTTGCACCATGAAACTAAATGCTACCAGTGAAATGTTGCCGATTAGCTGGCCTGAGGTAGCCCATATGCATCCTTTTGCACCACTTGATCAGGCAGAAGGCTATCAAGAAATGATCAAAAATCTAGAAGATTGGCTTAACGAAATTACAGGTTTTGCCGCGACGTCATTTCAGCCAAACTCCGGAGCACAGGGAGAGTTTACCGGGCTTATGGTGATAAGAGCTTATCATCAAAGCAGAGGAGAAGTTCATAGAAATGTTGCATTGATACCTTCTTCTGCACATGGTACCAATCCTGCTAGCGCGGTAATGGCTGGCATGAAGGTGGTAATAGTACAATGTGATGATCAAGGTAATATTGATCTTGAAGATTTAAAAGCCAAATCTGCACAATACAAGGATAACCTCGCCTCACTTATGGTAACATATCCTTCCACACATGGTGTTTTTGAGGAAGACATAATTTCTATATGTGAAACAATTCATGAAAATGGCGGGCAGGTTTATATGGATGGTGCTAATATGAATGCACAAGTAGGACTTACCAATCCGGCCATTATAGGTGCGGACGTATGTCATCTAAATTTGCATAAAACATTCTGTATCCCGCATGGAGGTGGTGGTCCTGGTATGGGCCCTATATGTGTGGCTGCTCATCTAAAGCCTTTTTTACCAGTTAATCCTTTGAATAAAACTAATAATGAAGATGCGGTTTCAGCGGCTATATGGGGAAGTGCCAGTATTTTACCAATTAGTTACGCATATATTGCCATGATGGGTGCTGAAGGTTTAACAGATGCAACAAAATACGCGATATTAAATGCTAATTACATTCGTGAAAAAGTAAAGGATTATTTTCCAGTATTATATAGCAATGCAAAAGGTAGAAATGCTCATGAAATGATAATTGACTGTCGAGATTTTAGAAATGTAGGAATAGAAGTTGAAGATATTGCAAAGCGTTTAATGGATTATGGCTTTCATGCACCTACGGTTTCCTTTCCGGTTGCCGGTACTATGATGATAGAGCCTACCGAAAGTGAAACAAAAGAAGAGTTGGATAGATTCTGTGAGGCTTTAATTAGCATAAGAAAAGAAATAGAAGAAATTGAGTTGGGCGAAGTGGATTCATCTAACAATGTGTTAAAAAATGCACCTCACACAGCTGAAATGGCGCTTTCAGATGAGTGGGAATATCCTTATACCCGTCAGAGAGCGGTATACCCATTAGCATATGTGAAAGATAAAAAATTCTGGCCTGCAGTAGCTAGAATAGACAGTGCATATGGTGATCGAAATTTAATATGTAGTTGCATTCCTGTCGAGGAATACGCTTCGCCAGAACCTGCTGAAATATAAAAAACAAATAATTTAACAAAAGAAGCCGGTTTTACCGGCTTTTTTGTTGTGTAGGTTTTGTTTTGAGAGAAAATTTAAATTTTTATTACACCACCCTTTATTTAAAAAAAAATGTATTTATATTGCATGCTTATTGACATGATTAAGTTTTATCCCGATTACCATATTTAAATTTAACAAATAGTGGAGGGGAAAAAGATTATCATATGAATTAATGATAAGAATGAGTATTAAATGCAAAAGTCAGAAAAATCAGTTCAGAAACAACTAACCACCACACTCAACATTGAATTTATTTATCATTTGAGCCAACCTGCACTATTAGTTGATCAAAATTATAATATTTTAAAGGTCAATAATGCATTTTCTGAATTATTTTCTGATAATTTTAATAATCTAAAAGAAATTTTAAACAAAAAGTTTAAGTTTAATTTTATAGATGAAATTCCTAATAATGTAATAGAAATTGAACATCCGACAATAGGTTATTGCAAAGCAAGCATATTATCCACCTCCCACAGCAATCAATATCTCTTATTGCTGGATGAAAAAAGCTTACAAAAAGATTCTTCTTCATCCTCCGGAGATGAGTTTTTTTATATTAGCAATGACCGGCTAATTTTTCCTTTATATAAAAAGCTAAAGATACTGGAACAAATTACCGGTTTAGCTTATTTGGAAGTTGTTGATAATAAAGAAAATTTAAGATATTCTAAAAATCTACTCTCGTTACTAGCACTAGAAGATGAAGGAAAGATTGTAACACTTGAAGATTTTTTTTCCTTTATTCATCCGCAAGATAGAGGGGTGGCTCGGGCCATGTATAATGATTGTAAGGAGGGATTAAATGATGATTGCCATGAAATAAGAATAATAAACACTCATAATAATCTCGAGTATATTAAAATTGATTACAAAAACTTGTCTGAGCAGGAAGATTGTATAATGCTAATTTTACAAGATAATTCGAGTCAAAAAATGCTTGAATTAGCTTTAAGGGACAACGAAGCACTATTTAGAAGCATATTTGAGCAAGCTGCTGTTGGCATTACACAAATTTCTCCCAAGGGTGAGTTGCTGATGTTTAATCAAAAAATGTGTGAAATTCTTGGTTACAAACCAGAAGATTTAAGTTTAACAAACTATAAAAATTTTACTCACCCAGACGACCTGGAGAAAGATAGGCTAATCGAGCAAAATATATTTGCAAATAAGCTAAGTGAAGGTGTTTTCGAAAAGCGATTTTTGCACAAAAATGGTAAAACTATATGGGCAAAAGTATATTTAACGGTTATTCGTGATGAGCAAAATTCTGCGAAATATGCTGTAGGTATTGTCGATGACATCTCTGAGGGAAAGAAAGCTGAGCAGCAAATTGTAAAACAAAATGAAGACCTCATTAGGCTTAATAGTGAAATGGACAACTTCGTTTATCGTACTTCGCATGATTTAAGGGCACCTTTAGCTTCTGTTTTAGGTCTTGTGTATTTGCTAAAGCGAGAAAAAGATCAAAATAATAAAGATGAATACATAAGCATGATTGAAAATTCAGTAAAACGTTTGGATAATTCAATTCATGAAATTCTTGACCTCTCGCGCAATAGCAGAATAGATTTTGAATATGGCTTAGTTTCTTTACGAAACATTATTAATACAACTTTTAATAGCCTTACACACGTTAAGGGGTATGAAAATATTAAAATAAATATTGAACTAAACGATGAAGACTTCTATTCAGATGAAAAACGTATTAAAATGATTTTTGGAAATTTGTTAAGCAACGCGGTTAATTACCAGAATAAATATTGCTCAAGCTCATATATTAAAATAGAAGGAATTATAAACGATAAACTAGCAATAATAAATATAAGTGACAATGGTGTAGGTATAGAGAAAAAACATTTGAAAAATATATTCAAAATGTTTTATAGGGCTAATGATCATACTACTGGATCAGGTTTAGGGCTGTACATTGTAAAAGAAGCTGTTGATAAACTCAATGGCAAAATTGACGTAAAATCAAAAGCTGGTGATGGGACTTCCTTTACGTTGCAAATTCCTAATCAAAAACAGATTTTTATAATCTAGGCAATTCTTTTTGTACTTCAAGAATTTTATTTAAATCCAACTTGAGTTCTTTATTGTAAATTTTATAAATAAGTGCCCATTCCTTCGGATCCATAAATCCATCTGAGTTAGCAACATTTGACATCCAGGCAACAGCTCTAGTTTGGTCGTCTTTAGAGCAATTTTTTAAATTGCGAATACAGGTGTTTAGCAATTCATTTTTATTTAAATTTCTGAAGCTCTCCATTTTTTGATGATAAGATGTCTCATCAATTTTTTCATGCCTCATCATTAAATTCCCCATATCTAGTTCTTTGGGACTTATAACTCCATCTGCAATTATCATGAGATAATATAAAGAAATAAAACCCTCGGTACAAGGATTGTTTTCTCTGGTTTCCATGTTATTAACAATTTAATAATACTATAATCATACGCAGTATTATTAGGTATTACAGAAATATTCGATTAAGAACTATGAATTTTCGATTAACACCTCAATAGAGTATATAAACTATAAAGGGTTTACAGGCTGGTTTTAAAATGAAACTCTATAATGTCTTCAGCAATCACATAACAAGATACTAAAAAAATTTATGTTAATTATGAAAATCATCACGCACATTTTCTTAGTTGATTCTTTATTATAACGTTGTAAAGTTAAAGAATAATTATGTTTTAAAAAGTAAAATTACACTAAAAAATACACACTTCTTCAATATAGTATTATAAATTATCATTTAAATAGCAATTAAATGATTTGCCTCAACTAATTTTCTCTCTTCTCTTTGCCAATGAGGTTTTTTTAGTAGATTTGATAGGTAAATAATATATTAAAAAAATTACTAATATTCATGTCTAAAGATTTAGAAGTACATGGAGGCAACGCGCGATATATTGCGTCCATCACCCTTGTAGCTACACTTGGTGGTTTGCTTTTTGGTTACGATACCGCTGTTATAAATGGAGCTGTAAGTGCCTTGCGGAATTACTTTGTATTACCTCTAATAGATAATCCGCAACTTGGAGCAACAGTAATTGCTGAATTTAAACTGGCTGTTACATTAAGCATAGGGATTGTTTTACTACTTATATTCAGTTTTTTAATCAAATTATTCGGCACTAAAAAAGGAGGTGCCATTTCTGCTATAATTTTGGTGTTTTCTGCTCTTTTAGTTTACCAATTCATTTTGGCTAAACCCAATGAACTTACAGAAACCATGGCTAATTTCATAGATGGGTTCAATAAATCAAGTGCTTTGATTGGTTGTGTAATTGGTGGTGCCATAGCAGGATATATTAGTCAAACCATTGGTCGAAAAAAAGGCTTAATATTGGCAGCATTATTATTTACTTTTTCAGCACTGGGCTCTGCAATTCCGGATAAACTAAATTTCTTAGGAGGTCAGGTCATTAGTGTTTTTATGTTCTATAGGGTAGTAGGAGGAATTGGAGTAGGTTTAGCCTCTATGCTTTCGCCAATGTACATTGCTGAAATAGCTCCCGCCAATATCCGGGGTAAACTAGTTTCATGGAATCAGTTTGCAATCATTTTTGGTATGTTTGTGGTCTCCATTGTCAATTATTTGATAGCAAAAGGGCAGACTGACCAATGGATTTTTGATTTAGGCTGGCGTTATATGTTTGGATCCGAAGTTATTCCTGCTGGTTTATTTTTACTGTTATTACTATTTGTGCCGGAAACTCCCCGATACTTGGTATTAGCCAATAAAGAAGACAGAGCCTTTTCTGTTTTAAATAAAATAGTGAGTAAAGAGAAAGCTAGAGAAGTATTGGAAAATATCAAAGAGTCACTTAAGGAAAAACGAGTAAGGTGGCTAAAATATGGAAGTTTGGTAATTATAATAGGTGTAATGTTATCTGTGTTCCAGCAGTTTGTGGGTATCAATGTTGTGCTTTATTATTCTTCTGATATATTTAGAAATTTGGGAATAGAGAATACGGAAGATTCGCTGGCGCCGGTTATATTAGTCAATGCTGTTAATCTTACCTTCACGGTACTCGCTATTTTCACAGTAGATAAATTTGGTCGAAAACCACTAATGATAATAGGAGCATTAGGTATGGCAATAAGTATGACTACCCTTGGGTTTTCGTTTTATGGTAATCATTATGGTATTGGTGCCTTTTTATCCATTATGATTTACACTGCGGCTTTTGCTATGTCATGGGGGCCTGTAACATGGGTTATGCTTTCAGAAATATTTCCTAATAGCATTAGGGGAGCTATGTCAATTGCCGTTGCAGCTCAATGGATTGCCAATTGGATGATTTCATTATCTTTTCCAGTCCTCAATGAAAATTCGTGGCTTACAGAAACTTTTAACCATGGGTTTGCTTATTGGCTCTATGCTATTATGGGACTGCTGGCTGCTTTATTCGTTTGGAAAGTAGTACCAGAAACGAAAGGTAAAAGCCTGGAGGACATGGAGCAATTGTGGCTAACAAAGAAAGATGAAGTAGTGCCATCTTAAAAATGTAATTTGGAAGGAATATTAATGGTAGAAGCTGAAAATCAGGCACAAACAATGTTATTGATCTGAGTTTATTTTTAATTTTTTTAATAACTTCTTTTTTAAAAGTAATGAGTAGAAATTTTTTAATCTTTGTCGTAAATCTATTTTTGAAAAAAACTTACATATGCATGATATTGTAAAATCGTATAAATCAAGTACTTGAGTTGGGGCGTCGGTTTTGCTAAATTATATAATTTAATCAAGATTAAAAAGTGTACATCATTGATTAATGTGCAAAAAAAGTGGCAATTTATAATATTACAATAACTATATCTAAAAAATACAATGAGTATTTTATGGCTTCCCTACCACTTATTTCTTGCCTTTCAAATTAAATTAATGTAGTTTTAAACAGAATTGTAATTTGACTTTTAGCTATTGTGAATATTGATATTTCAATTTAACAAGAATTGAGTAACTATATTGAAATAAAGAAGGCAAAAGCGTTAACAATTCGATCAAATAGTACGAATGATTCATGACACTTACTGTTTCAGTATGTGAGGAAAATTATAAACTATTGATTTTTTTATCTACTTTAACAAAATATTTCAATTAATAAATTTTATAAAATAGGGTATTATTGATCATATATTTTACACAACCATTAAAAAAACTGGAGAGTTATGGCTAAACTAAAGAACATTATTAAACAATTGTCGGATGTAGACTTCGATGCTATTTACAACTCATTAATCGAAAGTAATGCTGATAAATCAGCATATTTGCTTAAGTCAATGCGCGAAAAGCATTTGTCAGATAATAAGATTATGCTAGAGTTAGATGTAAACACCAACGCTTATTACACGCTACGAAGTAGACTAAATCAAAAAATAGAAGAATACCTACTGCAGCAAATGGAAAATCCTCGCACAGATATTCTTAAGAAGGTAGCAAACATTAATGAAATTATCTTCACCAAGAAAACAGCTATTGCTATTGCTACATTGAAAAAGTTGGAAAAGGAGCTCCTTGATTATGACTTATCTAATGAACTTACGGTAGTTTATAAGTCACTAAAAAAGCTGCACATAAACTCCCCGGAACTCTTTAATTATTCTCAATTGTATAATAAGCACGTAGCTTATATGCTAGCTGTGGATAAAGCCGAGGATTTGCTAGCAGAATACTTTAAAAAGTATGGTAACTATACCCTTTCCGGTGATGATACTGATAAGTTGGAGCTTAAATTACTAAGCAAAGAAATGAATAATGTATGCGGACTTTACAAGTCTCACAGATTGTACGTGTATCAAAGCTGCATCAATATATTTCACAGGTTGTTCGTAGAAAAGGAAGAAGATATGGATGAGGAGGAATTAGAGCCAATTGAAGATATTTTGAACAATATTCAGAAGGTATTTAATTTATATCATCTTGATTCAATTTATTACCACTTACAAATTGTATTTGATTTCTTAAAGCTAGAATATTACAATCATTATAAGGTATACCGTAAGGCAGAAAATTATTTTGAAGAGGTAAACGAATCCACCAGTTCATTGCTAAGCAACTATAGCCTTTTCACTTATCCTTCTCAATTTTTGATTACCAAAATTGAGCGACATATTAGAATGGACAATGTGGAGCATATGTACGAAGAAAACGAAGGGTTATTTCATGATTTCGAGTGTGATAAAAATGATACACCCAAGTTTATTACTTATTTTACTTACCGTTCATTGTCTTGTTATTATGTAAATAAATATGATGAGTCTGCTCGGTGGCTTAATAATTTATTGAATGAAGTAAGCTTTAAAAAATATCCTTACGCGCAATTAGAAATTAAAGTAATTTTAGCTTTACAATATTGCTTAGTAAATGATTATGATTTGTTTAATCAATTAATTAATAGTATACAGCGTCAATTAAGGCTATTAGGTAAAGATCAATGTGAGCATATTTTAACAATGACAAAAATACTTAAGATAGCCATCAGTGATACTAAAAAGAATAAAGCAACTAAGATTAAATCGTTAGTAGATAAAATTGATAAGTCTCAAAAGAGCTACTTTTCTCCTACGATGTTGCTAAGATTAGATGATGATTTTATAAAGAAGTTGAGTTAGTACTCAACTTCTTATATTTTATAAAAATGCAAGAAATTAAATATCTAGCTTTTCTAGATTTTCCTGAGATAAAGGCTTGTTAATATATTTTTTCACGTAGCTGTACTTCTTCGATTTATTTACATCTTGTGGGTTGATAGAAGAAGTTAACATTACTATTTTACATTTCTTTTTAGTGTCTTCATTCAGTTTCTCAAATTCGTCGAGAAATTGAAAACCATCCATCAAAGGCATGTCAATATCTAAAAAAATGACATCAGGAAGAACATCCTGAGCAATTTTGCTGATTTTTTCAATATTTCTTAAAAATTCGATCGCACTACGTGCTCCCGTATGGGTGAAAATATGTTCTGTGATGCTGGCAGCTTCAATCATTTTTTGATTTATCAAATTATCGATTTCATTGTCATCGATAAGCATAACGGCATAGTATTTCATTTTTTTTTCAGGCATTTTTTTATTTAATTAGTTGCTAAATAAAACCTCATAATTAAAAAATCCAATTTTAATTACAATATATAATACACCATATTATAATAAGGTCCTTATATTTTTTTAAGATTTCCAAATTTAGTAATCCTTTTGTAATATTTAGTAATATTTAAAGAAAATATTCATCACAAATTAAGAACCATTGGCTTTAAATAAAAAAAATTAGAATTATAAAGCAAGAATGAAATAAAAATCCTGATTTTCCATAATTCTTGGTAAGTATTAACTTTTTTAAACAAATTTTTACCATTTTATCGAATACCACGCTTTTTCCCCATTGGGATACATGCCTAGTAATAAAATTACTTCGCCCTTTTTAACATCTAGTATTCTCTTAAGAGTATTAACATCATTTACTTCTATTTTATCTATTGAAGTAATTATGTACTCGGTTCGAATCCCTACTTCTTTCCAAATGCCTCCTAGTACCTTTTTAGCTTGTACACCATTTTCAATTGATAACATTTGTTTTTGTTCTTCATTTAAATTTTCAAAAACTATGCCATCTAAAGAAAGACTGGTAACAGGTTTGACAATTCCGGTATTGCCATGGGTGCTCATTAAGGTTGCATAAGTAGTCTTGTCACTGCCGTTTCTCAAATAGGTGACTTTTACTTTGTCACCTGGTCTGTGTCTAGCTATTTGCTCCTGTAATTCAGATACGGTACGTGTGGGATTTTCATCTATAGCAATGATAATATCCCCATGTTCAAGGCCTGCTTCTTCAGCTGCCCCTTGGTTTGACAATTGATCAATATATACACCAGAAAATTCTTTTATATTTCTTTCTTCAGCAAAATCTGCCGTAATATCTCTTATGGTAACACCTAGCAGCGCTCTTTGAACCATTCCATATTCCAACAAGTCATCCATCACTTTTCTCACTAATGAAACAGGTACTGCAAAAGAATATCCAGAATATGAGCCTGTTGGACTTGCTATAGCAGTGTTTATCCCAATTAATTGACCTTTAATGTTTACAAGTGCCCCCCCGCTATTTCCAGGATTAACGGCTGCATCGGTTTGGATAAATGACTCGATACGAAGGCTATCTCTCAAGATACCTATACTTCTACCTTTGGCGCTAACAATACCTGCTGTCACTGTTGAAGTTAGATCAAACGGCGTTCCTTGGGCAAATGGATTACCCACGGCTAAAACCCATTCACCAACTCTTAAATTGTCACTGTTGCCAAATTTTACAAAAGGAAGGTTGCTTGCTTCTATTTGAATGAGTGCTAAATCTGTTGTAGGGTCTGTTCCTACTAATTGTGCTTTATATTTTTTACCGTTACTTAAGGTCACCTCCATAAGGTCGGCATTGTCAATTACATGATTATTGGTGGCTATATAACCATCAGCCGAAATAAGAACCCCTGAACCAAAGCCTTGGCCTCTTCTACCGCGGTCACGTGGATTTAAATCAAAAAATTCTTCAAATGGATTTCGAAAACCTGAGTTAGAATTCTCATAAGATGATTTTATGTGTACTACAGCAGGAATGACCAGATCTGCCGCGCTTATAAAATTCAAACCTTCGGGAACTATGTAGGATGTATCTGCAGAAAGGTTGCTGCTGAATTGGAAATTTTGCTTTTGCTCAAAGGATAACTCATCCTTTTTATCAAAAAATGCGGTGTAAGCAATTAATGAAATTCCTGCCCCTAAAAATGCTGCTAATAGGATACCTATAAAGAATTGTTTCTTATTCATTCTATCTCTTTTAAAATTTTAAACTCTTTAGTTGTACGTATTATAAATGATTTAGATGTTGATAGTAGTAAACAAAATTGGTATAAATCATTAGTATATTTAAAGTAAATGAGAAGTTGCATTGTTTAAGTTGTGTAACTGAAAATTTTTTTCATTAAATATTTTGGATAATTAATAAACTCCTGCTAATATTGCAGTCCAATTCGGAAAGAGGGTCTCACAAGCCTTCAAAAACATACAATATTCCTCCATAGCTCAGTTGGTTAGAGCGGCTGACTGTTAATCAGTAGGTCCCTGGTTCGAGTCCAGGTGGGGGAGCAAAAGCCTGGCAAAAGTCAGGCTTTTTAAGTTTTAGCAATAGTAACGTTTACACTCAGAAGTTACTGGTAATTATAAATTAATATTAGTACTTTTGATAAATTTGTCTGACTGTAAATTAGTATCCCGAGGCCTAAGCCTCGGGATGGTTAGAGTCCAGCTGTGGGAGCAAAAGCCTGGAATTCTACACTTTTGAATTCTACTTTTATAATTTTATAATATTAATGCATCTCGTATATATATTATACTCTTCAAAAATCGACCGTTATTACATAGGTCAATGTAGTGATTTAATCATGCGCCTTCACCAACACAATAATGCAGATGAAAATACAAATTGGACAAAACGCGGTATACCTTGGGAATTGTATTTAGTAATTGAATGCGAAAGCAAGAACCAAGCAATGCAATTAGAGCACTTTATAAAAAAGATGAAAAGCCGTCGATTTTTACAACGTATACATTCAGATACTGATTTACAAAACAATTTAAAGTTACGATTTTCGTGATTTGTCTGACTGTTAATTAGTATCCCGAAGCCTCGGGATGGTTCGAGTCCAGGTGGGGGAGCAAAAGCCTGGCAAAAGTCAGGCTTTTTAAGT
>CAZQEZ010000055.1:0-1248 GCA_964592475.1 uncultured Roseivirgaceae bacterium | reverse complement strand
ATTAATATTAGTACTTTTGATAAATTTGTCTGACTGTAAATTAGTATCCCGAGGCTTTCTTTTACTCCTGGAAGCAATACTTTCTCGATTAAGTGAATTTTATCTCAAATTTTATTGATAATTTATTATATTTACTATCATTGACTAAATAATCATAAATATCAAATATTAATTATTTACAAAAATTGTTATGAAAGGCTTCTCAATTTATTCACAATTAATTTTTTTGTTCTTGATTGCATGTAATGCTACTGTGGCTGAAAAGGATAATAACCCTGGCACAAATTTTACACCATCGGAGCAATTTGCCGAATATTGGTGGACAGGTGAGGCAGAAATAAATAGTTATACACTGGAACAAGCTCGTTATGGAGAAATTCATAAAGGCAATGCCGTACTTATTTTTGTGACTGAAGATTTTAGTAAAAAGAAACATGTAAAACTTGATAATTCACAGCAAGCCGGTAATGATGCAGTAAACGTGTTAAAATTAAATTTCACCAAAAAATTCACCACTGGCATCTATCCTTATAGCATGATGATGTCATCTTTTAAACCAGTATCGGTTAGTAGCTACCCTAATACCTTCAAAGTTACTGCTACTTCTCAAGAATGGTGTGGCCATACCTTTACACAGCTCGATTTGGAGAAAGACCGATATGAGGGACATTTATTTTCCTATTTTGAATCTGAAGGGTCTGAAAGCAAAATTTCATTGCAGAATGTATTATTGGAAGATGAAATATGGAATACCATCAGGTTAGATTTTAATCTTTTGCCCACTGGCAATGTAAATATTATTCCTGGCTTATTGAGCCAGCGCTTATCACACAACGATTTGACAGTGTTATCCGCTACAGCCTCTTTATTAGATGCTGAAGGTGATCAAAAAATTTATACAATTGAATATGAAAATCCTAAAAGAACATTGAAGATTTTTTTCCAATCACAATTTCCCTATCAAATTAAAAGTTGGGAAGACACTCATATAAGTGGAGGGAAGACACTTACTACCAAAGCCAAACTAAACAAAAGCCTTAAAATTGACTATTGGAACAAAAATAAACCGGAAGATAAAAAATATAGAATAGAATTAGGATTGGAATAGCCTGATATTCATGTAAGTATTTGTAATAACTGTATCGTTTTCGCTTTTAGTGATGTAAATTCTTTATTTTACCGTTTTTTTGCTTGTCAATTTTCAACTACAAATAAACTTTCTTCATCTATTGCTAATAGTAAATAATC
>CAZQEZ010000054.1:0-28824 GCA_964592475.1 uncultured Roseivirgaceae bacterium | reverse complement strand
GACCAGCAAGCAGTAACACCAGAAGCGGAAATAAAGAAAAAGAAAGAAAGCAGTAAAGAAAAAGAAGAAACCAAGTCCAAATCAATTCCTAAAAGAGAAAATGTAGCCGAAAAAGCAGAAGGTAAAGAACCCTCTTCAGAGGATTTGCTGGAGTCATTTTCAATGGATGTTGATGAAAGCGTAACTTCTTTCGATGACACTGACACTTCTGATAAAGACAAGGTTGATAAAGATAAAAGCAACTCGTCTCGACCAGCCAAAGAAGATAAAGAAATCCCTTCACGCAAAGAAAAGGATACTTCTCGTAATCGCGATAAGAGCAGCAGGAATGACCGAAACGATCGAAATGATCGTCCGGAAAGACCTAAGAAAACTCCGATGAAGGACTTTGATGGCGTAATAGATAATGAAGGTGTATTAGAAATAATGCAGGATGGATATGGATTTTTAAGATCATCCGATTATAATTATCTAGCCAGCCCCGATGATATATATGTTTCACCTTCGCAAATAAAACTATTCGGATTAAAGACAGGTGACACTGTAAGAGGCCAGATACGACCACCTAAAGAAGGCGAAAAATATTTTGCATTGCTCAGGGTAGAGTTTGTCAATGGTAAAACTACCGAAGAAATAAGAGACAGAGTTCCATTTGAATATCTTACACCACTTTTCCCTGAAGAAAAGCTTAATTTAAGTACGAAGCCGAGTGTATATTCTGGTAGAATGCTTGACCTGTTTGCTCCAATTGGTAAAGGTCAGCGTGGAATGATAGTAGCTCAGCCAAAAACCGGTAAAACGGTTCTACTACAACAAATCGCAAACGCAATCACCACTAATCATCCGGAAGTCTATTTAATGATTTTGCTAATAGACGAACGACCTGAGGAAGTAACTGATATGGCCAGAAGTGTGAATGCAGAAGTTATTTCTTCTACTTTTGATGAGCAAGCCGAGCGACACGTAAAAGTTGCTAACATTTTGCTTGAGAAAGCCAAGCGTATGGTAGAGTCAGGCCACGATGTGGTTATTTTGCTTGATTCAATTACCCGATTAGCCAGGGCTCATAATACCGTGGTACCATCGTCAGGTAAAATTTTATCCGGTGGTGTAGATGCCAACGCTTTGCATAAGCCCAAAAGATTTTTTGGGGCTGCACGTAATGTTGAAAATGGTGGCTCGCTTACCATTATAGCTACTGCCCTGATAGAAACCGGCTCTAAAATGGATGAGGTGATCTTTGAAGAGTTTAAAGGAACCGGTAACATGGAGCTTCAACTTGACAGAAAGCTTTCTAACAAAAGGATTTATCCTGCTATTGATGTACCGGCTTCAGGTACTCGTCGCGAGGAACTATTGCTGGATAAGGAAGAACTGAATAGAATTTGGATCTTGCGAAAATTCATGTCAGATATGACTTCGCAGGAAGCGATGGAGTTCTTACTGGAAAAAATGAAGAACACCAGGAATAATGATGAATTCCTGATTTCTATGAATGGATAAAAAGTATTCAAATAAAATAAATAAAAGGGATGCTATTATGTGTCCCTTTTTTTATGCATTATTTTTTAATAGATTTACTGTTGATATTTACATTAAATCCAAAATATTATGAATAATTACCTGTTAATTTTGCTTTCGGTTTTCGTTTTTTCTTGTAATCTCAAAGACAACTCCCGAAGCTCTGCCATAAAGGTTGAAATTATAAAATCAGATACCGGGTTTCAATTGTTGCGCGCCGGTGAGCCTTACTTTATCAAAGGCGCCCGAACCATTGCCACCGAACATATGGATAAGGTAGCAGCTGTGGGCGGCAATTCGATACGTATTGGCAGCCAGGGAAATTTGCAGGCAAAATTAGACACGGCTTATCAATACGGATTATCTGTTTTGTTTGGCTTACCAGTGAGTTCAGAGCGCAGCGGGTTTGATTACAATGATACTGCCGCGGTAAAAGAGCAAAAAGAGATGGTGATTCAATTAGTAAAGGAATATAAAGATCACCCGGCAGTTTTGCTATGGGCTATCGGTAATGAACTCGATTTTGTACCGGACCACCCTGAAAATTATAATCTGAAGCTTTGGGATGCTATTAATGAAATTGCCAAAGCTATTCATACCATTGATCCTAATCATCCGGCAATTACAGTAGTGGGTACCGGTCGTAAATATAAAATGAATGACATCGTTTCCAGAACACCTGATTTAGACGCCTTGGGTATCAACAGTTATGGAGATATATACCAGGTGCCAGAGTGGGTGAGGAATTATAATCTAAATAAGCCCTACGTTATTACAGAGTGGGGACCCACCGGGCATTGGCAGGTAAAACAAAATAAATGGGGGCTACCCATAGAAGAAACCACCAGCGAAAAAGCAGATAAATACCTGGAACGACATGAAGAAATTATAGAAGCGGATCCTTATTGCCTGGGAGGTTACTCTTTTTTGTGGACACAAGGGCGACAAGAACGTACTCATACTTGGTACAACATGTTTTTTGATACAGGTGAAGAAACAGGGGCAGTGGAGATAATGCAATATGCCTGGACCGGAGAATGGCCGGATAACAGGGCACCACAAATCGATTCGGTATTGTTAAACAACAAAACTAAAAACGCCGACATTTTATTGGAAGCAGGTAAAATTTATCAAGCTCAAGTATATTCAACAGACCAGGATAATTTAACCTATGAATGGGAAATTTATCCCGAAAATACAGAATTTGGCTATGCCGGCCACGGGGAAAGCCGTCCCGCTGCACTTAATCATTTACTTAATAATAATAATGATTCAGTGGTATCTTTGCAGGCACCTGCTGACGGAGGAAATTATAGAATTTTTGTATACGTGAGGGACGAAGGCAACAATATTGCTATAGCCAATTTGCCATTTCATGTTGGATAATTTCACAAATAGCAATATTTTGATTCTCAACCTATTATCGATTGATCCTAATGCATATTTACAAATTCACCACCATTTATAAAATAAAGTATTGCAAATGCAAATATGCCAAAATATTTTGCACCTATAATTAATTTGATACCTTGCATAACTTTGGTCAAAGTATTAAAAAACGGCACAACATATAGGTAAAAATATTATCTTTGCCACCCTTATTTTAATGATAAAAGAATCATAAAACTAGAAAATAGATATGCCTACAACATTATTCGACAAAATTTGGGATGCCCACGTGGTGAAAAGCAGGGAAAAGTATCCTGATGTGTTGTACATCGATACTCATTTGATTCACGAAGTTACCAGTCCGCAAGCCTTTGCCGGATTGCGGCAGAGGGGGATACCTGTATCAAGGCCTGAAAAAACTTTTGCCACGGCCGATCACAATGTACCTACCAAAAATCAGCATATGCCTATCAGTGAAGCATTATCGCGTAAGCAGGTAGAAATGCTGGAAAGCAACTGCAAAGAATTTGGTGTGGAAATGTACGGCCTGGGTCATCCTTACCAGGGAATTGTGCACGTTATTGGTCCTGAACTTGGTATTACACAACCCGGCAAAACCATGGTTTGTGGAGATAGTCATACCAGTACTCATGGCGCCTTCGGAGCAATAGCTTTTGGTATAGGTACCAGCCAGGTAGAGGAAGTGCTGGCTACTCAGTGTATATTGCAATATAAGCCTAAAAGAATGCTAATAGAAGTAAATGGTGAACTGAGTGACGGTGTTCTCTCCAAAGACATAATTCTTTACATCATTTCTCAGCTTTCTGCCGGGGGTGCAACCGGTTATTTTGTAGAATATGCCGGCAGCACCATTCGCAACTTAAGCATGGAGGCGCGTATGACAATTTGCAATATGAGTATAGAAATGGGTGCTCGTGGAGGATTGATTGCTCCTGATGAAAAAACTTTTGATTATGTAAAAAGCAGAAAATTTGCCCCTCAAGGTGCTGAATGGGATAAGGCTGTTGAATATTGGCAAACGCTGAAAACAGATGAAGGTGCAGAATTTGAAAAAATTTACAAATTTGATGCAGCCGATATTGAGCCAATGGTAACTTATGGGACAAACCCGGGCATGGGTATAAAAATAACAGAAAAAATCCCTGAAAGTAGCACTTTAAGTAATAAAAATGACCGCGAATCATTTCTCAAGTCACTTGAATACATGGGTTTACAGGAAGGTGAAGAATTGTTAGGTAAACCAATCGATTACGTTTTTATTGGTAGTTGTACCAATTCGCGAATAGAAGACTTGCGTTTGGTAGCCAATTTTGTAAAAGGGAAGAAGAAGGCGGATAACGTAAATGCCTGGATCATACCTGGTTCAAAGCAGGTGGAAAAACAGGTAATTGCCGAGGGCTTGAATAAGATTTTTATAGAAGCAGGAATGGAATTCAGAGAGCCTGGCTGTTCGGCTTGCCTGGGTATGAATGAAGATAAAGTACCCGCTGGAAAATATTGTGTATCTACTTCCAACCGGAACTTTGAAGGCCGGCAAGGACCAGGTGCACGTACGCTTTTAGTAAGTCCATTAACCGCAGCAGCCACCGCCATAGAGGGAAAAGTCACTGATATTCGGCAATACCTGGGAGAGCCGGTGCTTGGCTAATACGCAAAACATTTAGCATTTTATTAATTTGTAAAAAATTGGAGATAGATAGATAATGGAAAAGAAACCATTTAAGAATTTAACATCCACCTGTGTGCCGGTATCTACACAAAATATTGACACAGACCAGATCATACCAGCAAGATTTTTGAAGGCAACCACTCGTGAAGGGTTTGGCGATAATCTGTTTCGCGACTGGCGGTATGACAGCCAGGGTAATCCCAAACCTGATTTTGTTTTGAATAAGCCTACTTATCATGGTGATATTTTGGTGGCGGGTAAAAATTTTGGCTGTGGCTCTAGCCGTGAGCATGCCGCCTGGGCCATTGTTGATTATGGCTTTAAGGTGGTAGTTTCAAGCTTTTTTGCCGACATTTTCAAAGGCAATAGCCTCAACAATGGTCTTTTGCCTGTTCAGGTTTCAGATGAATTTCTGGATAAAATATTTGACGCTATTCACGCCGATCCGGAAACCAGGATATCGGTAGACCTGGAAAAGCAAACCATCCGCCTTGAGGCTACCGGCGATGAAGAAACATTTGAAATTAACGACTATAAAAAGATGTGCCTGATGAATGGCTTTGATGACATTACTTATATCCAAAGCATGAAAGGTGAAATAGAAAATTTTGAAAAAAACAGGGAGTTTCAGTATTCGGTATGAGCAAGCATTTAATTACAGTATTACCCGGTGATGGTATTGGTAATGAAGTAACAGACTGGGGCAGGGAAGTGCTGGCCCAGGTTGGAGATAAATTCGGTGAGCAATTTGAGTTTCAGGAGGCGTTGATAGGTCATGCAGCTATTGAAGCTACCGGCAATCCTTTGCCGGATGAAACGCTCAGCAAGTGTCGAGATTCTGCAGCAGTTCTTTTAGGCGCTGTTGGCGATCCACGCTACGACAATGACCCAACCCTGAAAGTAAGACCTGAGCAAGGACTTTTGAAAATAAGAAAAGAACTAAACCTATACGCTAACTTACGCCCCATCAAAATTTTTGATGAATTAATCGCTTCAAGTAGCTTGAAGCCAGAGGTAATTCGCGGGGCTGATATTTTGTTTTTTCGTGAATTGACCGGTGGACTTTATTTTGGTCAACCAAGCGAAAGGCGAGAAAACGGAAACGTGGGTTTGGATACTATGATTTACAGCAAGGACGAGGTAAGGAGAATTGCCAAAATGGCGTTTGAAGCTGCCGGCATCAGGAAAAAAATATTGTGCTCCGTAGATAAGGCTAATGTACTGGAATCATCTCGCTTATGGCGGGAGACTGTACAGGCTATGGCCAAAGACTATCCAGATATTACCGTAACCCACATGTTTGTGGACAATGCCGCTATGCAGTTGATAAAAAATCCGCTTCAGTTTGATGTGGTAGTAACAGAAAATATGTTTGGAGATATCCTTACTGATGAAGCTTCGCAAATAAGCGGGTCTTTGGGCATGTTACCTTCGGCTTCGGTGGGAGATAAAGTGGGTCTTTTTGAACCGGTACATGGTTCTGCCCCTGATATTGCAGGGCAAGGACTAGCCAACCCAATGGCTTCTATTTTATCAGTGGCACTCATGCTGGAAAGCTCTTTTGAAATGAAAGAGGCAGCTGATATGATCACACAAGCTGTAGAAAAAACATTAGAGCAAGGCTATCGAAGCCGCGACATTGCTGGCATTGGTGGAGATAATCTTAAGGTGGTTGGAACAGATGAAATAGGTGAAGTGATTTTGAAAAATTTAGCATAAGATTATGACTTGACATCGTCATCTGTCGACTGTATAAGTAAAGACCATATTTAATTATGTTCTGTTATTTATTAATTATTGATTTAAAATCAACCGCTGGCAGTTAGCCATCAGCGGTAAAATATCATTGGTATGAACGATAAGGTATATATTTTTGACACAACATTACGCGACGGCGAACAAGTGCCGGGTTGTCAGCTTTCAATGGTAGAAAAAATTGAAATTGCTAAGGAACTGGAGGAGCTTGGTGTAGATGTTATAGAAGCCGGTTTTCCTATTTCCAGCCCAGGTGATTTTCATTCGGTTGAGGAAATTAGCAAAGCAGTTAGCGAACCGGTTATTTGTGCACTTACCAGAGCCAATAATAATGATATCGATGTGGCTTATGATGCTTTAAAGTTTGCCAAAAGAAAAAGAATTCATACTGGTATTGGGGCATCCGATTTTCATATCAAATACAAATTTAGCAGTACTCGGGAAGAGATATTGGAAAGAGCGGTGCATGCAGTTAAATACGCTCGCAACTTGGTAGATGATGTTGAGTTTTATGCCGAAGATGCCGGACGTGCCGATTTGGAATACCTTGCACAATTAGTAGAAGCTGTTATAAAAGCTGGTGCTACTGTTGTTAATATACCTGATACCACCGGCTATTGCATGCCCGATGAATATGGTAATAGAATAAAATATCTCATGCAAAATGTAAGCAACGTTGATAAAGCTATCATCTCGGTGCATTGCCACAACGACTTAGGCTTGGCAACAGCCAATACGCTGGCTGGCATACGCAATGGAGCGCGTCAGGCAGAGGTTACAATTAATGGCATTGGCGAAAGAGCGGGTAATACTTCTTTGGAAGAGATAGCCATGATTTTGAAAACCCACAACGATGTCAATTTAGAGACGAGTATTAAATCCAAACGGATATTCCCATTAAGTCGCTTGGTTTCCCGCTTGATGAAAATGCCGGTACAGCCCAACAAAGCTATAGTAGGAAGAAATGCTTTTGCTCATTCTTCAGGCATTCACCAGGACGGCGTTTTGAAAAACCGCATTAATTATGAAATAATTGAACCAGCCGATGTAGGAGTGCAGGAATCCAGCATTATTCTTACTGCCCGCAGTGGAAGGGCGGCATTAAACTTCCGACTTCAGTCTTTAGGTTACAAGCTTGAAAAAGAGGAGCTGGATATTGTTTATAAAAAGTTTCTTGATTATGCTGATGAAAAGCGGACAATAGCGGAGGATGATCTATTAATGTTGGTAGGCGAAAAAACATTAGCAAAAAAGATTAATTTAACGCAACTGCAAATCATGTGTGGTCGCCCTCTTAAGTCTATGGCTACGGTTACGCTGGATATTGAAAATGAAGAAAAAACAGAAACCAGCACTGGTAATGGGCCTATTGATGCCGCGATCAAATGCATCAAGCAAATGATACCGATTCAGGTGCGCCTGGAAGAGTTTCTCGTACAAGCAAATACTGGTGGTGGCGATGATATTGGTAAAGTACACATCCAGATTTCCAGTGAAGGAAAATATTTTTATGGCTTTGGTGTTAACACAGATATTGTTACAGCTTCGGTAATGGCTTTTGTAGATGCAATAAATAAGGTGCTTTAAATTGTAAAGGCCTAATCAAAAAGATCTTCCTCCCTTTCTAGCATCAAAATGGAAGCCTGTGGAACAATAAAATATTTTTCTCCACCATAAACTACTTCAAAGGCGCTTTTTTGCAAGAAGATTGCCAGGTCACCAACTTTGGCCTGTAAGGGAATATATTTTATTTTTTCGTCATTTTCTTTCCAGGGTTCATCATCATCTACCGGCATAGGTATGGGATATCCAGGACCTGTTTTCATAATATAGCCGGAATGTACTTTATCTTTTTCTTGCACGCCAGGAGGTAAAAACAAACCACTTTCAGTCTTTTCAGAAGCTTTCTTAGGTTTTATCAACACCCTGTCTCCAACTACAATTAATTTTTTTAATTTATTATCTGCTGTCAATTCCATTACAATTCATCTTAAAATTTAAGAATGCAAATTTCGGTATTAATATTGTTTGTGCAAATTATCATTTTCGAATAGCACTAAATTATTCCCAGTCATAATGGCACTTTTTAATATTTATCACGTCAATATGGCGCATTTATAAATAGGATAACATTTTGGTATATCATTTGATTTGAAATGCAATAGAAAAAAAGGAGAAAATATGAAATTTATAGATTTAAAGAAATATGTTAATCAGCTTGAGCTCCTGAATACTTTAAGTGGAGGAGTAGCAATGACATCAATTAATATAGATCAATTGCCTAATGAAATTGTAATCAAAGCTCAGGCCCCAACAGTTACTTCAGAGGCTTACGATATTGTAATAAATGATAACAAATTGATACTTTATTCAGCCACAAAAAATTCAGACAGAACTATGCCATTGTTTGAGCAGATATTTGATATTCCCTCTTTTGTAAATAAAGATGAAATCTCTGCTGACGCTGAAAATGGAGAAGTGGTAATTCATATGCCCTTTAAAGAAGGGGAAAAATATAAGCCGCGAAGAATTAACATACGAAATACTAATTAATTATTTTTAGGCTGCCAATTGGTAGCCTTTTTTATTTTATATCATCCGCTGATGCCTGGAGAAACCCGCACTGCTACCCACTCTTTTTTTAAAGACCTTGAAAAAACTGGTCATTGCTGAATCATTATTGGTAGACAATTTCCTTTACCTGAACGTTTTCCTGTAGCAACAAGGCCTTTGCCTTACTTATCTTTAAATCGATAAAATAATAAGCCGTAATAAATTCTATGACCGAACAAGCCCACTTGAATGTTGATTTCTAAAATTGCTCAATGAATACCATTCACTGTTGAACCGGAATTTTAATTAATTAACACCATTCATTTAATTGCAGATTTTTTTAATTGGAGAAAAATTCTGCGACGAAGCCTGGTAAGCCAAATCCGTATTGCAATTCTACTTAAAGCTATTCAGCCCTTACGGCTACCTGTTTGTTTTCTACTAATTTTTTCACCAATAAATCACCAACTTTAGTACCCTGAGCCACGCCATGGCTAATGGCCGGCATGTAATGAATGCCTCCGTAAAGTCTGCTGATGGCAGCTTCATCGGCAGCATGATGAAACGATTCAAAGTTTCTCACCGGTAGTCCATATTTCACTTCCACGCTATCGGCAAAGGTAAATTGATCGCCATAAAGATGAGTGAGCATGGTGGCCGCTGCTTTGGAAACAACACTGTGCCCACTGGTATATTCGGGAAATGGAGGCGTTTGCAGAAGAGGGTCCCATTGATCGTCGATATGTGCATCGATCACGGTTTCCGGGCGGATCAGGTTGCTGCGGTACTTTTCATCCCAACAGCTGATAAAGGCATCGGCCAGTGTGATTGCCACCAAAGCATACGCCTGAACCGACTGCATCAGGTCTGCACCGGATTGCTTGTTGGCCATTTGCACGATCCCCATCCAATGACCGCCTGGTGTTATTTTTTTGGTGGCATACATGGCATGCCCCATGGTATGCATCACATAAGGGTTGCAATCCCAGAAGCTGGCAATTTCTTTTTGCTCTTCCGTCAGGTTATTTCCTGTTTCGTACACTTCCATCAGTTCCTGGTAAAACTTACTACCTTTTTCCAGGGAAAATGGTGTAGGAGGCGGCGGCACAAATTGAGTGGCCGAATCGAGCACAAAAGGTCTCACCTGGTTCCAGAATGGCTCAATTGCATCCATGTAGGCAGGCGGAGTTGGTTGCCATGTACCCGGCTCTTCCATGATGGTGTAGCGAAAGCCCCGCGTTTGGTTGTAGTTATCGGCATTGGCGTAGGCAATGATGTCCTGTGCCACCAGGCTACCAAAATCAATGGAAGCTTGAAATACTTTTGCAGGCAATGCCTGGCGCAAACTATCCATTAATTGCTGTTGATAGTCATTGATTTTGTTTTCAGAAAAAGTCAATGATCTACCTACCTCAAGAAATGCCTGCAAACTTGCAATAGAAAAATTATATTCCTGATTCTTTTCAGGGATTGTTACTGTGTCAAGCTCATTTAGTTTTCCTGACATTGAATGATAATCAGGATATCCTGGCACCAGGGCTTCATAAGCTGCCAAATTTGCGTAAGCATAAATGCGGCTGGCTACAGGTGGTGAAAAAATATCATAAACAATTACTTCTTCTAAAAGTGCCTGTGATTGATGCATTAAATCGGGATTTTCCAAATCTATCTGGCGATTAAGTTTAGGCTGACAGTGGCTGAAAAGTAAAGCCACCACAATAAAATTAATGATCAATGTAAATTTATTCTTGCTAATTATCATACGCGATTTTCAATTTTCTCTCAACGTTCTACCAAATTTCCGGCAGAATTACTATTTTGTTTTATTACTCTAAGACTATCATTGTTGCCGGCAACGACATAAACAGTACCCTGAACAGTATTCAAGGCTTTAATATCACGAACCTGGCCACTCAAATTTAATCCGGATTTACCATTGCCAATCCAGGTATAGTTGCCTTTGCCATCATTGCGCAGTAAAAAACCAAAACCGGCATCATAGCGACCAAATTGTATGTTGACATCATAAAAGTTTCCGGCACCCAGTATATCAAAATTCCCATCCAGGTCATAATCAATTACTTGCAATGCATATACGGGAGAAAACTGGGCTTCAACCGGAAGTGGGCTGAACTCAAAATTACCGTCATGATTATAAAAAACTCCCGAACGCAATTCGGTAGCCTGCAATTGCAGAGCCGCATCAAATTTTGATTTCGGAAAAATATCGTATAGATCGGCCCTGGCATAATCAGCATATTTCAAAAATTTACTCTTCAAAGAAGGCATTTGCTTGATCAATTCATCCTTACTGGCAAATAAAGTTGGCTTGCCCTGCCGGTAGTAAACCAACAGCTGCTCGTTTACCTGGTTTTCATCAAAATCGCCATAATATAATGAAACTGGTTGATCTTGCGAGGCCTTCAATTTACTGTTGAGACCGAGATTGCCGGCGATAATATCCGGATTTCCGTCATTGTCGACATCTTTTACCGCCAGGCTTTGCCACCATCCCTTGAATTGATCAAGGTTGCTATTTTTCAATTTTTGTAATTTTCCATTGTTATTTTTAAACACGGTCACCGGCATCCATTCACCAGCCACAATCAATTCAGGAAACTGATCGCCATCTAAATCTGCCCATACGGCTGTTTTTGCCATTCCAACCTTGGCCAGTCCTTCAGTCGATGAAGAATAATTTTCAAACTTGCCTCCACCAGTATTGCGCAGCAAGTAACTTTCGGGGGTTACACCATAGGCCCAGGGCACTACACTTCCTCCTATGAAAATATCCTGGTGGCCGTCCTGATCAAAATCTCCTTTACTGATACATCCACCGGTAACATGAATTTCGGGTAATACCTGATCATCACGCTTAAAATTTGCCTTACCGTCATTGATATAAACCCGTACCCTAAGTGGGGCATTATCTTTTTGAAATTCGTTGCCGCCACTTATCACAATCAAATCAATATCTCCATCATTATCCACATCAAGATTTTCGGCCATGATGTCCTCGGCCAGACTATCCTGCCGAAATGACTCCTGATAATGATGTTTCCAGCCGTTTTCCGTTTGTAAATAAATTGAAGAGGATACTCTCTTAGCTCCGGGTAACCAAATGTCATCTAATCCATCACCATTCAGGTCTGCCACCATTATGTGTGGGCCTTCGGTGGAACTCATGTGCGGGATCAGTGGTTCGCGATTGAATTCGATGTAGCGATTTTCCTGGTGTTTATAATCAAGACCGGGTTGAGCTGTTTTTGAAAAGATAGTTTCAGAAGAGGCATTAAAGCGGTAATTCCCTTTTGCCTCTGCTTGGTTCACGATCAATGTTTGATTGGTAGCTACATTTTGCAGCAGTTGAAATGTTTTATCGGGCCAAATCACCCAGAGGGAGTCTATTTTGGTTTGTTTGCCCAGGCCCACGATCATTTCCGGGGTCATGGTAGACTGAAAACCACGGGTGGTAAAGTTTTCCCGGATAATTTTACCTGTCTCCAGGGCAAATACTAGCTTAGCTCCCACCCCCAATAAATTGGGTGCTTTACCATTAAATTTTACTTTTAAAAAGTTTACCTCATCTGCGGCTTTCTTCCCGTCAATCGTATTATTTTTATAAATAAATGCCGGTTGGTCAATGTTATTGGTCACCAGATCAAGGTCTCCGTCATTATCCAGGTCTACATAAACGGCCCCGTTGGAAAATGATTCATGGTCAATCCCCCATTCGTGGCTTTGATCTTTGAATTTCAAATTGCCCTGGTTCCGGTAAATATAATTGGAGATTTTTACCACCGGCATTTCCTCCACCAGGGCCAGTTCTGCATCGGTCAGATCACCTTCCAGCCGATGTTGAATGGCATCATTTGAAATAAAATTGATATAATCCAGGTCGTTCATTCTCCTCTTTATGCCATTGGAGATGAATATATCCTGGTAGCCATCAAGATCAAAATCGGCCACCAATGATGACCAGCTCCAGTCGGTGGCATAAATACCGGACAATAAGGCTATTTCGGAAAACTTACCATTGCCTAAATTTAATTGTAAAGTATTGCGTGAATACTGATGCTTATAACCATAATTGAGCTTGAGATGGTACACATCAAAAGCATCTTCACCGGCACTGGCCTTTAGTTTTTCCGGATCGGCCGGCAGCATATCCAGGGAAACGATGTCCGGCAAACCATCATTGTTGAGATCGGCCACGTCATTGCCCATAGAAAAACGGCTGGTATGCATGATCATGTCGCCTAATTTTTCCGAAAATGTGCCATCTCCGTTATTAATATAAAGATAATCATCTTCATGAAAATCATTGCCTACATAAATATCAGGATAACCATCCCAATTGATATCGGCAATGGTAATGCCCAGTCCATATCCCAACGCGCTGCTATAAATGCCTGACTCCTGGCTCACATCGGTAAATTTGTCGCCATCATTGCGCATGAGTTTATCGCCTGCCAGCGGATGTACTTGCCCCCTCAGGTCAGAGCGTTCATAAGTGCCATTGCTATGTACCGAGTGATTGAGCATGTACATATCCAGATCACCATCGAGGTCGTAATCAAAAAAAGCTGCCTGAGTAGAAAAGCCTTTCAGGTCGAGTCCCCACTTACCGGCTTCTTCCTTAAACTGCGGAATGCCATTTTCATCATTTCCCTGGTTGATATAAAGTTGGTTTTTACCCATTATATTTTTATAATCACCCAATTGACTCACATAAATATCCAATTTTCCGTCTCCATTTACATCTGCCATGGCAACACCAGTGGTCCAGCCTCTCTTACCAAACAAGTTGGTCTTTGCTGTAATATCTTCAAATTTGAAATCACCTTTATTCAGGTAAAGCCGGTTACTGTCGAGATTTGAGGTGAAATACAAGTCGGGCAATCCATCACTGTTGAGATCGCCGGCTGCCACCCCACCGCCATTGTAAAAATATAAGTATGTAAAAATATTCATTTGCGGTGTCTCCTCCAGGTTGTTACTGAAATGCACACCGGTATGCGTCGGCTTCAATAACTCAAACCTTTTCTCCGTATTGCAGCCTGCTAAATGTAAAGCTATGGCTAATAACAGCGTGACCCTGATCATACTTGTTTTAAAATTCATAAATTGCTAATTCCTGATTATTTCTGGCTACCACTAAATACTTTCTATCTCCAGCACTGTTGAGCACTACGGCCTTTTTCATATCTCCGGTAATCCTGAGACCGGTTTCGTGTTGATCTATCATTTCAGCTTCTCCATTGTTAAAACCAAGTAACAAACCGGTATTCGCATCATAACGCCCCTCTTCCGGTTTCACAGCGGAAAAATTGCCACCCACAAAAAGTTCCTGCTCACCATCGTGATTAAAATCATGAGCTAAAAAAGTAAATACCGGCGACCATTGCACGGGAACGGGTAGTGGTTTGGTGGAGAAGTGACCATCGCCGTGGTTAATTATAGCCACCGAAGCTAATTGATTCAGTTTATTTTGATAGCTTTCATCCAGTTTTTCGGCCGAAAATATTTGATCAATGGTTTGCCCGGCATACTGGTGATAATGCACATATTTCTTCTTGAGCGATGGCATCTGACCAATCAGGTCGTGTCGCAATGCCAGTGGATAAAGACTATCCTGATGGTAATATGCATAAACTGACTCCATCATACCATTGTCATCAAAATCATTGAGAAACATGGTAAGCGGTCGATCAACAGAGGTTTTGTACCTTGTATTGAGGCCAAAATTTCCGGCCAGTAAATCCATGTTGCCATCCTGGTTGATATCAAAAGGATAAATACTGCGCCACCATCCTTCTGTCTGGGTAAGTCCCGGTACATTATTTAACCTTTCCAGGTTGGTACCATTGTTCTTAAAAATTACGATTGGCATCCACTCGCCTACCACCACAAGGTCGAGGTCCTGGTCATTGTCTATGTCAATCCAGGCAGCATCAGTTACCATGCCCAGGTTGTTGAAACCCATGGCCAAACGGTTAGTTTCATCACGAAAATAGCCCGATCCGTCGTTGATCAATAACTGGCTGGCGGGCGCCATACCATATTTGCCGGGAATAGCCCTGCCTCCAACGAAAAGATCAAGGTCGCCATCACCATCAAAATCAGCCGCTCGTACGCATCCATTCATGGTATAGTTGGCCGGAATATTTTTTTCTGCCTTCACAAAAGTGGGAACATTCCCATTAAAACCGGTATTTAGGTATAAACGGTCCTGGTATTCTCTCGCGTTTTCATTGAATGAATAGCCGCCACTTACCACGTACAAGTCAGGGTCGCCATCACCGTCGGCATCAAAAAATAGCGCCTCTACATCTTCCTGTCTTTTATCATTTTCAAATACCGGTATATCGATGGTATTAAAACCGTTGTTGCTTTGTAAAATTATTTTTCCCGCCTGGCCGGTGGCGCCACCTACAAACATATCATCCAAGCCATCACCGTTAATATCAGCCACCGCCAGAGCAGGTCCTTCCCTGCTCAATTGATGATACAGCAATCGTTCATTATTAAAGTCTATGTAGCGGTTTTCTTCATGCCGATAATTAATTTTCAGGGTATTATCAGCTGGCTCAAAAATAGTTACTACTGAATCAATTGGCGTCGGTTTAAAATCTTCAGCATTGGCAATTGACAACGTAAGGTGTTGATTTACAGGCAGGTTGATTAATTTTTGTCTTTTTTTATAACCCCAGTTTACCAACAGACTATCTATTGATTGCAAGGTATCCAATCCAATTGTGGCCGTGTAAGCCATGGATGCCTGAAAGCCTTTAGTGGGCATATTTTCCCAAAGTAACTGATGCCCTCCGGCAAAAATTTTTACACTGGCGCCCACCCCCCTGGTATTTTTATCCGGACCCACAAAAGAAAGCTTTATAAAATTCTTTCCGCGCTGGCTGGCTGTATTGCGATAAATGAAGGGCTCCATGTTGACATTGTTTACCACCAGGTCGAGGTCTCCGTCGTTGTCCAGGTCGCCATAAGCGGCGCCATTGGAAAAGGAGGGTTCGTTCAGGCCCCATTCTGCCGAAGTATCGCGGTAGCGCAGGCTGTCATCGCGCTTGAATAAAAAATTGCTGAGTTTTTGAGAAGGCATTTTTTCCACCAGCTTTTCAAAATTGACTGTTTGGGCCCGCATAGCGGCGATCATATTTTCTTCATTGGCCAGGTAGTTGATAAAATCCTGGTCGATCACATCTTTGTAAATACCATTGGTTACATAAATTTCTTTGTGCAGGTCATTGTCAAAATCGGCCAGCAATGCACCCCAACTCCAGTCGGTAGCCTGTACACCGGCAAACTGGCCAATCTCGCTGAAGGTGCCATCGCCCCGATTGAGTTGCAGCGTGTTGCGCATGTATTGTTCGTAGTAGTCGTTTTTTAGCTTGATCTGGTGCACGTCGTACGATTCGAAATTGACCATAGTCTTCATACGCTTTTCGTCTTTGGGCAGCATATCGGTGACAAAGATTTCCGGAAAACCGTCGTTGTTGAGGTCTGCTGCATCAGTACCCATGGAAAAATTGCTGATGTGCCCCATACGCCGGGGAAGTTCGTCTTTAAAAGTACCATCCTGCTGGTTGATATAGAGGTAATCCCGCTCGAAGAAGTCATTACTCACGTAAATATCCATCCAGCCATCCTGGTCTACATCGGAAACCGTAACTCCCAGCCCGAAGCCTATCACGCTGCCATAAATACCAGCTTCTTCACTTACATCAGTAAAAAAGCCATTCTCATTTTTGTAAAGTTTATCGCCACCGGTAGAATCGCGTACATGGCGGATATTTTCGTAACCGAGCGATGAAACCGGCCGGAAGGAATTATTGAGCACGTAGCAGTCGAGGTCGCCATCCTGGTCGTAATCGAAAAAAGCAGCATGAGTGCTAAATCCTTTGTCGGCCAGTCCATATTCATACGCTTTTTCGGAAAATGTTTCATTGCCATTATTGATAAAAAGCTCATTCTCTCGCTTTCCTCCCATCACATCACCCGAATTGCACACGTAAATATCAAGCAGGCCATCACCATTTACATCGGCCATCACCACCCCGGTAGACCATTCTTTGCCGCCGGCAACACCAGCTTTTTCGGTAATGTCTTCAAATTTAAAATCTCCCAGGTTGATATAAAGTTTGTTGGGCAACATATTGGCAGTGAAGTATATATCGGCCAGCCCATCGTTGTTGATGTCGCCGATAGCCACCCCGCCGCCATTGTAGTAATTGCGGTAGCGGAAAACGTCAAAATCCTCGTGTAACTGCAGTTGATTGATAAATTCAATGTTGGTTTGGGATGAAGATAATCTTTCAAACTGATGATCCTCTTTATTTCCACAACCAGATAAAAATATAGTAAATAAAGCCAGGAAATAGTAAAGCAAAAGCAGCGGGGTGTTTTTCATACACTAATATTAAATGCCAAAAAGAAAGCCAAATCAATGACTTTCTTTTTATTTAACAATGATATATTAATTCTTATTCCTTAATAACCCGGATTTTGTTCCAGATTGGGGTTGGTAGCTATTGCGTTAGCCGGAATAGGAAATAAAGCTCTGAACTCCTCTGTACTATTTTTGAATAACCAGGTAGAATTAAATGTGCCAAATCTTTTTTGGTCATTTCTGCGCCATCCTTCGATGTAAAGCTCTCTACCTCTTTCATCCAATACATCATTGAGGGTGATTTCACTTGCTGTGGATGCATCTCTTATTTCTCTTAATTCATTGTACAGAGTTAATGCATCATCGTCAGAAGAACCTCCTCTAAGCATTGCTTCAATTTTCATTAGGTAAGCATCAGCATATCGCAAAAGTATCATATGCTGTTGAATTTCATCTTGCGGATGATACTTAATGACCCTGATTCCGGTACGTTCATTATTACCCGCTAATCCGGGCAATTCTTTGGTGAAAACTAAAGGATTACCAACCCTATCTGTTAATTGCGCTCCAAGAGAATCATACTGTTGCCCCACAAGGAAACCATAACCAACGCCATAATTGGAACCATCGGTAGGCACAAATCCACGTCTTTCTTCCTGGTTGCTTCCAGGAGTATTCTGGCCATCGTCGCCTTCAAATAATGCATAAAAATCAGCTGTAGTGGTAAATCCATTCCAACCACCTCCCGGGTTTGCCGGTGTTCCCTGCGCGTAATGCAATGTATTCCAAACCCTGTTTTCAATTGCTGCATCGGTATACAAAATTGTTTCAGAATCCGGAGAAGGTTCAAATATCTCAAAATAGCCGTCTTCTAAAGCGAAACCCGCATCTGTAATCGCATCTACATTTTCTATTACTCTTGTCATATCTGCTGCCTGCGGCTCACCACCCAGATAAACACTTTTATTAAGTAGTAGCTTTGCTAATAAAAAGTGCCCAGCAGCCTTAGAAGCATTAATTGTTTGACCTTCAGGGCCAAAATCAGGCAAATCAGGTATCGCTTCTGTAAGATCCTGCTCGATAAAATTGAAAGCCTCCTGCGCATTTAGTACTCTTGGTACAACACTTACTCCTTCATCAGCTTCACGAAAAGGTATTTGTCCATACAAATCAAGAATCCAAAACATGTTGTAGGCCCTTAAAAATTTAGCCTCAGCAGTTTGAGTAGCATTAGGATTGGACGCTGGATTCAAAATCTGATTTAATCGAAAAACATTAGAATTCAAGGTGTTCCAGGTACCTAAAATATCCCGGTGATCTACACCCCAGGTATGTTGCTGCAGGTTTCGCCAAACCCCATTGTCACCCCAGTCAGTACCTCTGGTAGGCACTAATAACTCATCCGATGATACCTCAGATAAAGCAAATAAATTCTCCTGGGTATTGAATGCTCTTAAATCCCGGTAGGCCGAAGTTAAAGAGGCAGCAGGATCTACCCCGGCAAATTCACCGGTTTCGGTTTCGATTACCAATGAATCTTTCTCTTCAACTTCAAGATCAGTACATGCTGAAAAAGCAAATACAAAAAGAAGTAAAATAAATAGTTTAATATGAGAATTCATAATCATAATATTTTTAATTTAAAAAGTTGCATTTAAGCCAAGTGTTACAGTAATAGGACGTGGATATGCTGTATAATCAATTCCTAAAGAAGGAACACCATCAATCGCTTTATTCACATTTACTTCAGGATCTAAGCCAGCGTAATTTGTAAGTACAAATAAGTTTTGGCCGCTGACAAAGAATCTTACATTTTTTAAGAATTCACCATCTAAATCCAGATTATAACCTATGTTTAGATTTTGTAACCTAAGAAAGTCACCGCTTTCCAAAAATCTGGTGGATACGGCAGGGGCATTTAAAAGTGATTCATCACTATTTAGTACGTCAGTAGTTACATTACGTCCACTACCCAAAGAACCTTTCGTAAAGAATGCATTTTGAGTATTGTTGTAAATATAGTGTCCTAATTGTCCATTGAAGAAAACAGTAAAATCAAAATTGCCCAAAGTCATATTAGTTGTAAAGCCTAAATTATAGGTTGGAATCGGGCTTTTACCTATAAACTGTTGAAAATCTCCGTCTTCATATTGGGAAATACCTTCAGAATCATATCCTTCAAATTTTCTTAGATAATAAGAATAAAGCGGTTGCCCATCGAATAACCTTTGAGCAAAAGCACCAGTAAGACCTTGTCCACTTATTGCTCCGGTATTAATTGGTATTTCCAAGCCATCTATAACGTTATCATTATAAGAAACATTAAAACCAAAATCTAACCCAAAATTATCACCTGCTATAGCGTAATAATTTAAATTTAACTCAACTCCGGAATTTATTACATCAGCATCCAAATTGATCCAATTGAATTGCTGTGGTGCTGGTTGAGCAGAAAATTGTTGAATCAATAGATCTGTGGTAACCTTTCGATAGAAATCTAATGTTCCGGAAAATTTACCATCTCCAAATCCAAAATCAAGACCGATATTGTACTGACTTGTCTGCTCCCATTGTAAGTCGGGATTATCAAAAGCAACATCATTAAAACCGGGAGGATTAACCGCACCATTATTGCCAATACTAAAAGGCTGGTCAGGGTCATTAAAACCTCTGTATTGGATTCTTTGCTGATGTAAATTATGGGGGATCTCTTGATTTCCGGTAACACCATAGCCTAATCTTAACTTAAGATCATCAAAAGCTTCTGGAATGAAAACCTCGTCTGATAGTCGCCAGGCAAAAGCCGCTGAGGGGAAAAACCCGTATTTATTATTACCCCCAAATTTAGTAGATCCATCAACTCTCGCGGTTACAGTAAATAAATACTTGTCGTTTATTGCATAATTTAACCGGCCAAAGAAAGATTGAATTTCATCAGTAAAATCAAAGAGTTCTGCCGCAACAGATCTTACGGGTACTGAAGGCCGATCAGTAAATTCTACAGTTTCCGGAGAAGGAAAAAGTTTGTTAATAAAAAATATATTATCCGAAAATCCAAGTTGTTGGAAGGATGAATTAACATTATTACTTAAAACATCATATGATTGATGTAGATTATCAATCATTACATTCATTTCAGGGTTGTTAAATCCCCACCCCTGTACTCTGTTACCGCTTACGTTAAATTGCTGATAAGAATACCCAAGTACCGCGGAAATTTTGGAATTACCTAAGTCTTTGTTGAAGTCGAAAAAAGCTTCTAAAAGATCACTATTTGTATTGTTTTCAGTAATAAAGCCACGTCCAAAATCAAATATTCCGTTACTCAAAAACAATTCAGGTGAGTAAGCTCCACCTCTTTCGGAATGTGATCTATCAAAGCCATAATTTACCCTAAAGTTCAAATCATTTACAATTTCAAACTCCAGAGAAAGGTTAATTAATGCCCGATTGGTATTTGTGTTATCCTGATAATATTCTAACATTGAAAGTGGATTAGCATTCGTGTTGCTGATCTGTATTTCAGGATCATTCTCCCAGGTAGGATTAGCCATATAGGTTGAACCCAAAAGGTCACCCTCAAAACCGGCGTCATCAGTAATAGCAGCAGCCTCATCGTTAATCCTTGATAAAGTTGCCTGAACACCAAAATTTAACCTATCTTGAAAAAATGACTTATTAAAATTCAATCTTCCGGTAATACGTTCCATGGCGGTGTTTCTAATAATACCTTGCTGATTTTCATAGCTGATAGAGGCGCGGTAATTGCCAGTATTGAAGCTATTAGCATAAGCAAGGTCATGGCGATGAGAAATGGCAGTTCTGGAAATTTCATCCTGCCAGTTAGTATTTCCGCCAAAATCAAGATCACTTCTATCTGCACCCAATTGTTCTACGCCACTTAGGAATTGCTCTCTGTTAAGTAAATCAAACCGATTGGCCATCTGTGCTATACTGGTATTGGCATTGTATGTGAATGTATTGGATTGTCCTTTGCCACTTTTTGTAGTGATTAAAACCACACCATTGGCGCCTCTTGAACCATAAATAGCTGTAGCTGACGCATCTTTTAATATATCGATACTTTCTATATCGCTGGGATTAAGAAAATTAAGGGGGTTTTTAGCGGAACCTTTTCCCCGGCCTATGTCAGCCGCACCACCGGAAATTTCATTGCCGGCAAGGGGCACTCCATCTATTACAAACAATGGATTATTACCACCTCTAACGGATGAAGTACCTCGTATGCGAATATTTACACCAGCTCCAGGTTCACCGGACGCAGTAGTTATTTGTACCCCTGCAGTTTTTCCTTGTATTAACTGTTCCGGAGAAGATATTAAGCCCTGATTGAAATCTTTAGCTTTTACTGAAGCAACTGAACCGGTAGCATCCCTCACCTCCTGCTGACCATAACCAATTACTACTACTTCACTAAGCTCTGCTACATCGGTTTGTAATACAATGTCTATCACACTTCGGTTATTGACCTGTACTTCTCTGGTACTATATCCTACAAAAGAAAATACCAAAGTGGCATCTTCCGGTACCTGAACAGAGTATCTACCATCCAAATCAGTCGTAGAACCTGTTGAAGTGCCCTTTATAATAATATTCACCCCCGGAATTCCCGCACCATCTTCAGCGGCAGTCACCTGACCTGTAACAGTTCTTTCCTGGCGGTAACTTTTAATTTCATAATCTCTCTTTGCTAAATAATTGAATGACCTGGAGGAGCTTTCTTGACCTATTTTATTCTCATTATTGTGCTTTTCATTCAAAGACTTTTTTCTAAGTGGTTTCGTCTCTTGCTCTTGGTTGCCGAGAATGATGTAATGGTCTTTCCTGATTTGCTTATAATGTAGATTGAATGGTTTTAATAAAACATCTAACGACTCCAGTAAATCTTTATCCTTAAGATCTACTTCGGACAAACTAATTGTTTTTCCCTCAACCAGATAAGCATTGTAGTTGAAGCGAACCTTATACTTTTCTTCTAATTCTGAAATAAAGTAATTCAGCGTTTTCACATCATTTTGACTAAATGAAGGTGACTCATGACCTGATGATAATTTGGCCAGTTTCTGATCAGCTGCTGAAACACTTACAAAAAAAATGAGGGTCAGCAAACTGGTTAAAATTGATTTTGGTAATTTATTATTCATAAATTTATTTGATTAATATTTGACATAAAAATTAAATCTTTCAATAGTTCTTTCTGATATAAATTTTACCTCCTCTCTGATTTATCTTTAGATTAAATGTGATCTCCAATGTTTCTAACAACAGCTGAAGATCGTTTGCAGGGTTGGAGCCTGTAAACTTTAACTCTGCAACTTCACGATCGGCAATGATTACCTGCTTGCCAAAGTTGTAATTTATCATTTTACCAATTTCACTTATACTGGTGTGTTGAAAATTGAGCAGGTTATGTCGCCAGGAGGTGTGCAGCGCTGCATCTACTTTTTTCTTTATCAGCTTATCATTTTCGATGGCAACTAGTTCGCCCGGACTCATGTAAAGGCTTCTTTCCTTCCTTTTCTCATTAAGTTTTACTTTCCCGCTATTTAGTACTACCTCTGTTTTTTCCTTCCTGTCTATCAGGTTAAATGAGGTGCCTAAAACCTCTACTTCCAGGTTATCGGTATTAACCACGAACCTGCTGTTATTATCGAGGTGTGCCACCTTAAAAAAAGCTTCTCCCTGAAGCCAAATTTCCCGAATACCATTCTCTCCGAAATTCTCACGATATTTAAGTTGGGAATTGTTATTAAGATTAATGATGGTACCATCTGGCAATTCAATAGTTTTGCTTTCAGCAAAACCTGTGCTCACGTTGATTTTGGAATTGACGAAAAACAAAAAGAAACCTGTAAATACAATGGCCAACACTAAACCAGAGGCAATGGCCAGCATATATTTTTTACTAGTCACTTTATTTCTCCTGAAATTAGAATTAGAAGCAAAATGTATCTTTGCCTTCAACAAGATTCTGGCCCACAAATTATCATAATTAACTTTGGCAAGACTTCTTTTCCCAGGTTCATTTTTCCAAATGCTCAAAATAAAATCTTCTGCAATTTCTCTATTATCAGGGTGAGCCAACCACTCCTGAACCTGTAGTTTTTCAGATTCGGAACATCGATCTTTTAAATATTTTTCAAGTAGGAACTTGTTCATTGCGATTTAATTAAACTAAAGGCTATATTATTAAATACACAAAAAGTAAGTAGCAACCCCTACTCAAAAAAAACATTTTTCAAAAAAATAATATTGGAACTATAATAATTGAAACAGGTCAGATAGTAGCTTTAATGTTTTCTTTTAAAAATTTAAGAGCCTTTGTCATTTGCACTTCCACGGTTTTAACAGAAATATTGAGCTCTTCTGCAATTTTACGGTTAGAATATCCCTTTTCTCTGCTTAAGTTATAGATTAATTTTCTTTTATCTGGCAGCTTATTAATAATTGACTGGAAATAGGCCGAGAGATCTGTAAACAGCACTTCTTCTTCTGTGCAATTATGGGCGGGTTCAATAATTGATTTTTCCTCAATAGAATTTGTAGGGGGATGGTTTTTCCGCAATGCATTTAAAACATTATTACGTGCAATGGTAAAAATATAATTATCTGAAATTTTTTCAGGATCGATTGCTTCTCTATTTTGCCAAAGTTTAACGAATGTATCTTGCACAATTTCTTCAGCATCTTCTTTGTTTTTAAGTAATCTAAATACAAAATTGAAAAGCTTGATCTTATAGCAGTTATAAAGCTGATTAAAGGAGCTAATATCACCTTTCTTAACGTTTAAAAATAAAATTTTGCTTTTGATTCTGCTCATTGGGCTAGTTAAAAATTGATTTTTTAATCAAATTTATTAAAAATATTTCAAAAACCATGACTTTTTGGTTATTATTATTCACAATTTTGATAAAACTCTATTTACTCCCAATTGTTAAAGTTTTAATAAAATAATTACCAAAAAGCCAGTATAGCCCCGGTATGGGAGTCTCCTATCAAACAGAAATTCTTCTCTTTAAATTCTAAAGTTGTTGGATTTACCGCTTTATTTAAACTGTTGTCAAAAAAAGATTATTCCGCTATAACACCTGTTTCATCACATTACATTTCATATTTCTTCAAATTCTCGAACATTCATTTTCTGTCTGATCAATAGCCTCCAAATGTGAAGCGACTTCCTACATCCATACCCGCAGCCTGCGGATTGATGATTTCCATTGTAATAGATTCTTGTTCCATTTTTCAATAAATTATAAAAATATTAATTCAATAGCTTTTGTCAGAAAGTTGACAGCTTAATTATTTCTTTTCTCCGAAATTTGTAATAAATTGCTGCTATGAAACATATAGTGATCATCGGAAATGGCATTGCCGGCATAACAGCAGCCAGGCATATCCGTAAAAAAAGTGATTATGCCATCACCATCATTTCCGACGAAACGGAACATTTCTATTCACGTACGGCCTTGATGTACATTTACATGGGCCATATGGAATATCACCATACAAAGCCTTATGAAGATTGGTTTTGGAGCAAAAACAAGCTTGAACTGTTGAAAGATTATGTAAAAAGTGTAAATATAAATAATAAAACCCTTAATCTACGAGATCATGAGCCAATTACCTATGATATCTTGATTATTGCCAGCGGATCCGTTCCTAATAAATTTGGCTGGCCAGGGCAAGACATAAAAGGTGTAACCGGGTTGTATGGTATCCCTGATTTACAAACCATGGAACATTATACGAGAAATATCGATAAGGCAGTAGTGGTAGGAGGAGGCCTGATAGGCATTGAAATGGCGGAGATGCTTCATAGCAGAAAAATTCCTGTTACCATGCTGGTGAGAGAATCAAGTTTTTGGAACCGTGTATTGCCAGCAGAAGAATCAGCTATGGTGAACAGTCATATCCGGCAACACAATATTGATTTACAATTGGATACTGAACTTGAACGAATAGAATCAGATATTGAAGGAAGAGTAAAAAGTGTAATTACAAAAGCAGGTGAAGAAATAAAGTGTCAATTCGTGGGTCTTACCGTTGGAGTTCATCCTAATACTAATTTTTTAGAAGGAAGTGGAATCGAAACCGACAAAGGTGTGTTAGTTGATGAATACCTGGCCACCAATGTTGCTGATGTATATGCTATTGGCGATTGTGCGCAGCATAAGAACCCCAAGCCAGGCCGAAAACCTGTAGAACAAATCTGGTACACAGGGCGTATTCAAGGGGAAACATTAGCTTACACTTTATGTGGCAATAAAACTGCTTACCAGCCTGGGATATTTTTCAATTCTGCCAAATTTATTGATATTGAATATCAGGTTTATGGTCAAATAAATACCTCGCCGGCAGAGGATGAAGAATATTTGTATTGGGAACACGCTGATGGCAATAAATCAATTCGAATCGTTTACAAAAAAGAACATGAAAATGTGGTAGGGTTTAACTTAATGGGCATTAGATACCGACATGAAGTTTGTGAAAGATGGATTAAGAATAAAACCTCGATCAGAGAGGTATTAAAGCATTTGAAACAAGCTAATTTCGATCCCGAATTTTTTGATCATTATGAGCAAAACCTGGTAAATAATTATAATCGATTGCATCCTCAGCATCCGGTAAAAACTAGCAAGAGGTTACTGTGGGGCATGTTTTCAAATCAATAAATATTATGAAAATAATAAAAAATATAGGTCTTACCCTTTTTATTGTTGCCAATGTACTACTCATTGCTTTATTGTTTTTGGGCAAGTATTCGTTAAATCAGCAAGATTTGCAGCAGGAATTGGGTTCATTTGGTCATTTTTCAATGGTTTCAAAGAAATTTGAGCCGATGCTGGGTAAAAATTATTATTCAAAATTTGAATTTTTATCTGGAATAGAGAATAATTTAACGGAAGTAAATGAATCAATTTTAAAAGAATATCAAATCACTGAGAAGGATATCGATCGAATAATAGATAGTCTGAAATATTCTGACGATAAAATAACTTTCAAGAAAGATGTAATTGAACATTCATTTCCCGGCAATAATGAATTAACCGCTTTCAAGCAAAAACAATTGCAAGATTATACCGGCTGGCTGGAGGGCATGGAATTTAAATCCACAGAAGAATTAAAAATTCAACTACAATCCACCATAGAAAATATTAATCAAGGCATCGTTTCACAGATGGGCTTTAGCCAAAGCCGGATTAAAAATCTCAAATATTCACTTATCAAAACAGCGAATGCCGGAATTGTCGCCCATAACAAATTCATATGGCTAATAGGTACAATTGGTTTGGGTATCCTCGGATCTCTCCTTTATATTTTACCAGGCTTAAATTTGCTACCTGGCATAAAGCACAACCAAATATTTCATAGCAGCAATAAAAATAAAGGTATAATTGGAATTGTAATTGGAGCTTTGCTCATACTGTTTTATATTATTTTGTATTGGTATCCCGAATATATTACAGAATGGGTACTGTTGGTAGATCCATTAAGTCTTTGGCTTAAAAATGCCCCCGCTAGCCGATGGTTTTTTTATGGTTTGCTTTATACTTTGGCCATTTTGGTAATGGGCATACGTATGTTTATCAAATATCGCCATAGCAAATACCACATCATTCGTACTTCTTCGGTTATGTTTTTCCAATTGGCTTTTGCCTTTTTAATACCTGAAATATTGCTGAGACTTAATAAGCCCAGCATGGACTTAAAAAATATTTGGCCGCTTAATTACAATTTCTTTTTTGATTACAATCTTGAGCAACTTACTACCAGTGGTGCCTTAGGCACTTTTATGTTGGTGTGGGGTGTCATCCTCTCGGTAATAGCTGTTCCGGTTCTTTCTTACTTTTATGGCAAGCGTTGGTATTGCTCGTGGGTCTGCGGCTGTGGCGGTTTAGCCGAAACTTTGGGAGACCCATACAGACAATTAAGTGATAAATCACTGAAAGCCTGGAATGTAGAGCGCTGGATGATCCATTCTGTGCTAGTAGTAGTTACGATCATGACCATTGGTACAATTTATACGTATTTAACCGAGTCTAGCTCTTTATTAGGAATAAACACGTATCATTTTCGTGAAATTTATGGGTTTATCATTGGTGCTGCATTTGCAGGTGTAATTGGCGTTGGATTTTACCCATTGATGGGCAATAGGGTATGGTGCAGGTTTGGCTGTCCTTTAGCAGCTTATTTAGGATTGGTACAAAGATTCAAATCCCGGTTTAGGATTACAACCAATGGTGGGCAATGCATCAGTTGTGGAAATTGTTCTACTTATTGTGAAATGGGTATTGATGTGCGCTGGTACGCACAGCGGGGACAAAATATAATTCGTTCTTCCTGCGTGGGGTGTGGAGTATGTTCATCGGTTTGCCCGAGGGGTGTTTTGAAATTAGAAAATAAAGAAGAAAAAGGAAGATTTGGCGAGCCAATCCTGATTGGTAATGACGGTGTAAAAGCGGTAAATTAATTTTTAGACAGGATTTCTATATTCTCAAAAAAACCTTGGCTTTTCGCAAGTTCAAATCTATAAAATATAGCTTTACGATAACTAGCAACATCTTTTGTTTCAGCTGTTACTTGTCCTTTTTTACTGTTAATGCTTTATAACTCATCTTGAGTGGTAATAATATTTTCAATTTAAAACTATCTTTGGCTTCTTGTAAAACAATAACTTTGATTACCATAGCTCGATTTGGTATTGTCTTAGCTATCCCTTTCAATTCAGCTAATGCAGCTGTGGATTTATTCGTTTGCCGAAGTACCAATTGAAAAATCATAAATGAGGAGTTTAATTCTTACCTGATCTCAACTTTTATTAAATCTTGATTATAACCTGCAAACACACCCAGTCCGTTCTCTATATTGCCTGTAACTGGTAATGGTTCTGCAAAAGGATTGTCAATGATCCATCCCTGTCGGTTTGCAGTAAGCTCAAATTCATACATTTCCCTCGTAATGGTTCTTAAAACAAAATAAAGATCAATTTCTTCAATGTCATAAAAGCCTCTTTTCTGAACCTGAAAAGCAGGTACTAAAAATTCAATTGTAAAAAGAGTACCATTGAAATTATCGTCGGGTAATAATATACCAGTTGCAAACTGGCCTCTATTAATTTGTGGGTCTATGGCTTCAATATTTATGGGCTCAAACGACCTGTTAACTATTGTAGTATCTCTTAAAGTATCCTGCCCTTCTACGTATAAAATTCGTGATTTATTATAGGATTGCCTGATTAGTAAAATTTGATAATAGTTCTGAATTAAATCATCTGTAAATGATATTGAACATTTATAATACTCTTGTTCGTTCTTAACTATAAATTGGGTAGTGTCCAGCACCAGTGACTGAATTGCTGTTTTGGCTGGAATGTGTGTTTCCCCGGTTACCTGGTTATCTTTATAGTTTACTTCAACCTTATATTCATTACCTGCTTTTGGCTTAAAAGAATCTAATAAAAAATAGTCGAACTCATTAGTTTCTTTATGTA
>CAZQEZ010000053.1:0-29000 GCA_964592475.1 uncultured Roseivirgaceae bacterium | reverse complement strand
CTTAAAAAGGGCTTCGAGAATTATGAAATTTTATGACAATAAAAAATATAGGCTACTGCTCATCAAATACAAACTCATGTTGTCCTGAAGGAAGCTGTACTGAGTACTGATTATCATTTGCAAGCAAGTAACCAGCTGGTATTTTGAGGGTTGCAGTACTATTAGCAGGTATGACTAAGTTCAATATAACCTGACTACCCTTTCTTTCCCATCCTGATTTTATAGTGCCGTACATGCTTTCATACTCGCCCCGAGCCCAATCCAGATCTGCTACAAAAGCCGGTCGGACAATCACATTTTTAAATCCTGGCTGCTGTGGATCAGGATTGATGCCGGCTAGAGATTGAAAGAACCACTCGCTCACACTACCAAACATGATGTGATTGAGGGACATACTTCCATCCCAGTCTTGCCATAGCGTATTGGCCCCTTGTTCAATCCAATAGCCATAGCTGGGAAAATCTGTTTTATTTACCATTTGATAAATAACTTCCTCCTGGTTGGTACTGCTCAATGCTTCGTATAATGCTTTTACTCCGCCCACCCCGGCATCGAAATGATAATTTGCCGAGTCTATTTTTTCTAACAAATTATTTAATAGGGCTTTCTTATCCTTTTCAGGAATTAAATTCATGTAAATACTACTACTAAGCATTGTCTGGCCTGTATTACCTACTAGTTTAGCCTTTTTGTCGTAGTATTTTTTTTGAAACGCATTTTTTACTTTTTCCGCCAGGGCACTGTATTTTTCTACATCTTTTAATTGATTAGATATTTCCGCCATTTTCACAAATAAATCCGTTAAATAGTAAAAATAAGCAGAGGCTATTATAGCACCATCGGTTTGGGTGTAGTAAGCCTTATGATCATTAATACCAAAATTTAGCAGATAGTTATTCGAGTTTCTTTCCAGGTAGTCAATGTATTTTTTAATTGGCTGGTAATACCTATTTATAATGGTAGCATCACCAGTATACACGTACATATACCATGGTATAAGCACTAATGAGCCCTCCCAACTGGGGCCATAACCCAAGTGTCTTGTTGATTCCTCTTTTCCATGTTTGTAGCCCCAGCCACTGGTAGGAATAACGCCAGGCAGATTGCCATTGGGGCGCTGCTCGTCTACGTGATCATCAAGCCACTTTATGTAAGAAGTAATTGTATTATAATTATACAATCCTGCTTCTGCTACCAAATGGCCATCCCCTGTCCATCCAATTTTTTCACGGTGTGGGCAGTCAGTAGGAATTCCATGATAATTACCTATATACGACCAACGGGTAATCTCCTGGATACGATTGAAAAGTGGATTTGAACATGCAAATTGACCTGAAGATTTAAAAGAAGTATAGATAACCACTCCCGTAAGAGTTTCCAGGGTAGGTTTTACAGGCAATCCCGTTACTTCTACATATTGATAACCATGATAAACAAAGTTAGGATTCCATGTTTCTACACCTTTTCCCTTTAAAATATATTTGTCCGTTTGAGCCTCACCTGTTTTTAAAAATCGTAAAATTTGCTTTTGTTCTACAGTACTATCGGGGTAAAGTCTTTCGCCATGTTTCAAAGTAATTTCAGTACCGGCAGGCCCAGCCACTTTTATTCTGCTATAGCCGGAAATATTTTGACCTAAATCAAATAAATAGACACCTGGCTCAACTTCCGTAACTGAAATGGGTTTTACCTCTTTCATTTCCTTTATAGCAGGAAGCTGTTGTGCTTTTAGCGTTCCTTGCGGTCCATCAACCTCCACTGCATGTTGCCAATTTTCATCCTCAAAAAATGGTTGGCTCCAGCCAGGCATTTCTTTTCTGGCGTCATAATATTCACCATTTCTAATACCATCAAAACGAATAGGGCCTTGACTCGCCTTCCAGGATTTATCACTTACAATTACCTGCTTGCTTCCATCTTGATAAGTTAATTCTAATTGGCAAATAAGTTCCGGATAGCTGCGCCACGGCGCTTTGTCAAATTGCCAGGCAGCTTTAGCAAAATGATTGTACCAACCGGTACCTAATATCATTCCTACAGCATTATCACCCTCCCGTAGTTGATCAGTAATATCAAATACCAGGTATTTTACCACCCTATCATAGCGAGTTTTTACGGGGTCCAATACGTGATCACTCACTTTATCACCGTTGACAAACATTTTAAAATAACCCAGGCCGGTTACATAAGCTCGTGCTTTAGTAATTGGCTTTTCTACCTTAAAATTTTTACGAAAATACGGAGCTGGTTTAGCCTCCGGAAGAGTGTCCAGAAATTCCGGATGTCGAATCCACATAGCTTTCCAGTCATCAGTTAGTAAAGACATCTCCCAATGAGCTATCTTGCTCCACTGCGAGAATTTACCAGCACCATCCCAAATTTTTACCCTCCAAAAATATTGCTCCTTACTTTTTAAAGGTTTTCCTTTATAGGTAATCGCGATGGATTGTTCCGAAGTCACTTTACCACTATTCCACATATCGGCACTTTTCTCATCTAATAAATCAGGGCTGGATGCAACCAATATTTGGTAAGCAGTTTGGTGTTGACCGCTTTTATTACTTTGCAATTTCCAGCTCAACACCGGTTTGGTTGTTTCAATTCCTAAAGGATTGGCACGATATTGACAAGTAAGATCGTATAATTGTGAATATGGTTGACCCTTTAGTGCTAAAGAGCTACTAAATAAAATTATCAGCCAAATATTTTTTTTCATAATTTTTGAGTTGGTTAGATATTTCGATTATCAAACTTCCGGTGTTTTTAAGGCAAAATTATCCTGTCCTTTCCTGCAAATCAGAGTAGTTGAAGCACCCAAAAGCTACGGTTGTATTGAGCGGTAATTTCATTTTTTCCAGGAGATTCAATTTTGAAATATTCCCTCAACTCATTTTCTTCAATAGTCCCTTTATTTACTTTTAAAAATAAACTTCCTGAAGGTGTAAGCAAATTCTTTATCTTTTTTAAAATAGTGTGTAAATGCAATGGGCTTGCAGCATCGTGTAACATGTTGATGCAAAAGATGATATCAAAAAAGGCTGCGGGGAATAAAACGTCTTCAATTGGCTCAGAAATAATGTTTTCAACGGGAAAATTCTGATTGATACTCTTTGCATAATACTGACAATATTTAACTGCCGAAGGATTACTATCGATAGCCCAAACTGGAAAATTATTTTTAATAAAGTAAGTCAAATTGCGCCCTTCACCGCAGCCGGTATCTAGTATTTTAGCTTCGGGTTTAATCATACCTTTTAATAACTGATCGATAATATCCAAATCAGTATTTGCCAGATGTGCTCTTAATAATTGCTGATTCATTTTTCATTTATTTCAATAGAAGAATGATGACAGGTTGCATTTTTCCAGGCATCTTTTCCCAAATTTATTAGTTCATTAGCTTTTTCGAATTCGAAAGTACTGCAAGCCCCCCTGGAAACTTCTACATAAATGTCTGGCTGATAGTGCTTGATGGTAAGTTCTATCATTTTATCTTGCATTACATCAACTGATCGACTAAGGGTTTCAAAAAATCCCAGTTTTTTCATCACCGGGTGCTTTTGCTCTTTTTTACTTAAACCCCATTTATTAAGCAAAATTTCAAACCTCCCCAAAGCAGACGCGGCGGGAAGCTGATCTGCCGTTGAAGGTTGGCTTGGAATAGGGGCATTTACATTGACAACCACCAGTAACTCATCACTATTTTTTCTTAATTGAGATACAGGTACCGGATTAAGTACACCACCGTCAACCAAATATTGATCATTGTTAAAAACCGGCTGTACAATACTTGGAATTGCTGCCGATGCTCTCATGGCCTGATATAATGATCCCTCTCTGAACACTACCTCTCTTTGATTGGCCAGGTCTGATGCCACGGCTACATATGGAATTGGCAAATCTTCTATAGAAATATCTTCTATGAGGGCTTTCATTTCTTTAAAAACCTTTTCACCTTTTATAAAACCATGAGGGCTAAAAGTAAAATCCATTAGCTTAAAAATGTCCAATTTTTGCAAACTACAAACCCATTTTGTATAAAGGTCAAGTTTACCTGCCGCGTAAAAACCACCAATAACGGCTCCCATGGAACTGCCTGCGATAGAAGATATTTCATATCCATCTTCTTCCAATGAATTGATAACGCCAATATGGGCCAGCCCTCTTGCTCCCCCGCATGATAAAGCAAGTGCAACTTTTTTTCTCATATTTTTATGTTAAGTTGAGATAATTACCACTAATACAAACAAAACAACCCCCTATTTTATTATATAAAAAAATATTTACAAATATTATGATAGGAGCAATAGCTGGTGACGTTATAGGTTCAATTTTTGAAGGAGCCGCTCAAAAGTCCACTGATTTTAAAATGTTTCAGCCTTATTCTACCTATACTGATGATACCGTAATGAGTATAGCCGTAGCTGATGCAATAATGAATAACAAAGAAGATTTTCAAACTAGCTTACGCACCTGGGGACAAAAATACCCCAAAGCAGGTTATGGCGGAAGATTTTATGGATGGATTTTCAGCGAAAATCCTGAACCATACGGAAGCTGGGGAAATGGTGCAGCCATGCGCGTGAGCCCCGTGGGATTTGCTTATGATAGTGAAGAAGAGGTATTGAAAAAAGCAGCTGAATCTGCTGAAATAACCCATAATAGTGAAATAGGCATACAAGGAGCTCAAGCAAATGCGTTGGCAGTGTTTATGGCTCGAAAGGGTGCTGATAAAATTGCAATCAAAGAAAAAATAGAAAAATTATTTAATTACGATCTATCCAGAAGCCTTGATGACATAAGGCCTGACTATAGTTTTGAAGTAAAGGCTGACAAATCTGTACCGGAAGCGATTATAGCATTTTTAGAATCTGAAAATGTAGAAGATGCTATCCGAAAAGCAATTTCTTTGGGTGGAGATAGTGATACTCAAGCTTGTATAGCCGGTGGAATAGCTTTTGCTTTTTACAAAGAAATTTCGGAAGAAATCAGAAAAGAAGTACGTCGACGATTAAAGCCTGATATGATTGCTGTTTTGGAAAAATTTGAAGATCAATATTTAAGTACTTTTCATCAGCAGGCATAAAATATGAACCTTAGAGTAAAATAAAAAGGGGCTGTTTGAAATAATTCAAGCCCCTTTTTTTATTATCTTCAATAATTACATAAATGCTGCAAAGGCTCCACCTAAAAGGATAAAAACAAACATCAACAGGTACAGGCCTATAATTATGATGGCTACTATTCCTAAAAACTTATAATGAGACTTTAAATTAGAAAATGCATTGGTAAGCATTTCAGTATCTCTGGAATCAAGCGCCTTTTTGGTGTAGTTGCTAAACTTGTATAAATAAAATACCGGGAAAAAATACAACAGCGCTAATAATAAGTATATGAAGGCTATAAAACCTCCTCCCATAGGCAATCCTCCTGGAATTTGATCGCCAAAAGCATTTGACATGGTAGACATAAAAGTACCCATAAATAATCCTCCTAATACCAGAAAGCCTATACCAACAAAGCCCAGGATAGAAAGAAACATGGTCCATTTACGTATTTCTTCTAAAAAAGCAATCGCCTGGTTAGTTAACTCTAACTTCTCTTCGCCCAGGTAGTTTTGATCTGATTCCATAATCGTTTGTTTAAGTTAAGTGAAACATATTTTAATAATATTAATATCCTTTTTCTGAATACCTTTTTAATATTTTTAATCGATTGACCAGGTGAGGATGAGAAAAGAATTTTTCACTTAACCATAGCCAAAAGCTATTTTCATCCTCGGCAGCTTCAATCATTTTATCGATAACTACTTTTTTATAAAGTTCCTTGCTGGTGGTAAGCATTAGCAAACCATCAAAAGCGCCTTTGGCCGAAAAATGATAACCATATCTATCGCAGGTATACTCACACCCTCTGGAGTAGGCCTGCCTTAGTAGCGGTATAGTTAATGCGGGAAGCAGCAATAAATTTTGTGAAAGATGCTTTCGCTGCAGATGACCTAATTCATGACCTATAATGAACTTAAGTGCTTCTTTATCCCCCTTCAAACTAGTTTCAACAGTTTCAGAAAATAGCGTCAAATATTTTTTACGCGCCATTTTAATTACAAATGCGTTAAGCTGGCCATGCACAAGATAGATATGGGGGATTTCTTTAAGTTGCAGGGTTTGTACCTGAAACTTTACAATTTCAAAAAGCTCAGGAAACTGTTCCTCATTTATTCTTACTGAATTACCCTTAAGGTTGCCCAGAAACATACCAACTATAACCCTTTTTAGAATAAATAAAACCACTCCAACTACAGCAGCAAAAAAAATCATTCCTAAGCCAAAAGTAATGCTATCGAAAAAAGAGGCTACTAAAGCGAAAAATAAAATTGAATAAACCAGAAGGCTTGTAATCAAAGATATTTTATAATATCTAACCTCTTGTGGAGAAGGTTTTATTTCATCAGCAGATCTGTAGTTATCTCTACTTACTGTCTCTATCTGTTCATCATCAGAAGTGTGGTTAGATTTGTTAGCAAACCATTCTTCTATGTCTTTTCCTGACAAATAATGTTGATCCAGGTATTGAAGAAGTTGCTTTCTTTCGGAATCAGTTATTTCTAATGCAAACGGGAAACCTTCTTGCTTCAGGTGGTAAGTAAGCTCATCATTTTCGACTCTTTCACCGATAGTGATTTTATCCTGATCTTTTCTTGAGCTTACGCATTGATAAAGCATGTAAAAATTTTCAGGTTGATTTAATGTATTATTATATATAATCCATTTTTTAAAATCTCCATATATTATTTTATCGTTTGCTGTAGCCATTAAAAAATAAAGAATTTTTCTAAATTTAGAAAGAAAAAAATATTCTGCAAATATTTATTACAAGTATGTACATAATTAATATCGGGATACTTTAAGCTCTTCTGATTTTAATTTTTGGTAAAAGCATAAGCAATAATATTAGCTCCCATTTGTAAGGCCTTTTGCCTAAGCTCCTCCGGGTCATTATAAATGCTTTGATCTTCCCAGCCATTGCCTAAGTCGCTTTCGTAGCTATAAAAACAAACCAGGCGGCCTTTATACATTAGCGCTAAACCTTGGGCAGGTTTGCCGTCATGCTCATGTATTTTGGGCAATCCTTGCTCAAATCGATATTTTTGATCATAAACCGGGTGATCGAAAGGAAGCTCAACAAATTCAAGTTCAGGAAACACCTTCTTCATTTCCAACCGTATGAATTGATCCAGACCATAGTTGTCATCAATATGTAAAAATCCTCCGGATATTAGATATTTGCGTAAGTTTTGAGCCTCCTGGTCGCTAAACACCACATTTCCGTGGCCAGTCATATACACGTAGGGGTACAAAAATATTTCACTGCTACCTACCTCCACTACGTCTTCCTGCTCGGCTACATTGGTTCCTAAATTTCGATTACAAAAAGCTATTAAATTTGGCAAAGCAGTTTTATTAGCATACCAGTCTCCTCCTCCATTATATTTCAGTTTTGCAATTTTATATGCAGGTTGAGCAGCAGTGGTAAAGCTTGCCAAAAAAAATAAATATACTAAAAAATGCTTCATTTTTTTCTTTTAAGAAATTAACGAACAGAATGGATATTGTTTTGTTTCCATCTTGTTAAATTTGTAAAATGCCAAACTACTTTTTATTTACAAAAACAATCAAACAAAATAATGGAATTTTTTAAAGACTATTATCAAATAAGCGTAGAATACCTCATTCTTTATGTACCTACATTTTTACTTGCCCTAATTGTATTGCTTCTGAGTATCTGGATCATTAGCAAATTAAAAAAATCAAATAAACAGGAGCTAGCCAAAAGAAATCACTACCCATCCTTAATTCCTTTTCTTTCGGAATATTTTCGGCAGTTCTTTATACATTATTGCTCATCAGTGTTGCATCTAAAATTAAAAAATAGAGCGATGAGATCAATACTTACAATTGTTTTTTTTCTAACTATTGGCTATAGCTACGGACAAGAAGACACCTTGCTGGCAGCAAAAGACACTGCTTGGTGCTACAGTTTGAAATCAGGTTTAAACTTTTCACAAACTTCTTTTAGTGACAATTGGGCCGGCGGTGGTGTTGGCTCTGTAGCCATTGTTTCGTACTTTTCTGGTACTGCATTATATTCCAAAAATAAAATTACCTGGAGCAATGAACTCCAAATGCTCTATGGTATTATTAATCAAGAAAACCTGGACACGCGCAAGACAACTGACCGTTTGTTTTTTGATTCCAAATTTGGCTACGCCCTGAGTAAAAAATGGAATTACTATGCATCGCTTAGTTTTTTATCGCAATTTGCACCAGGATACCAGTTTAACGATGATAACAGTAGAGATAAAATATCTGATTTTTTTGCACCCGCGTTTATTACCAGTTCCTGGGGTTTAGAATACACCCCTAATGATTGGTTTTGGCTGCGTATAGGGCCATTTTCACCTAGAATAACCATTGTTACTGATGATTCACTCTTTGTAAATATACCGGAAAATTATGGTGTGCCGATTGGAGAAAATATTCGATATGAGTGGCTGGCTTTTCAATTAACTGCCCAAATTGATAAAGATATAGGGGACAACCTGAATATTAAATCTCGCTACAACCTATTTGCCAATTACGAAGAATTTTCAATTGACAAGTTTGATCATTTTGTTGAATTAATTGCCACCTCGCAAGTTACCAAATTCATAGATGTGAGCCTGGCTATTAACTTGATTTACGATAAAGATCAGGATAATGATATTCAGTTAAGTCAATTGTTTGGCATAGGCCTACTGTATAAGATAGGCACAATAGATGAAAAATAATAAATGTTGATGAAGTAATCGACTCCATGCGCATTCTTCAAAAGGCAAAAGCATCAATTATTTTTATAATTTTGTAAGAAATTAAATTTTCAATTAACTAATTAAATTGTGAGCGGGAATTCCTTAGGGCCTGATTTTAAACTTTTAATTGAAAACAATATTGGAATCATTACCAAGATTTGTCGGGTATATGCTGATAATCAGGAAGATTTTAATGATTATTTTCAGGAAGTAACGCTACAGTTGTGGAAGAGTTACAAAAACTTTCGGGGCAATTCCGCGCTCTCCACCTGGGTGTACCGCGTCACATTAAATGTATGCTTATTACAAGTTAAAAAGAAAAATCGTAATATAATAGTACTCACTGATCAACTGCCAACAAGCTGGTACGAGGAGCCAACCAATGAAAAAGAAGAAATGGTGCAAAACTTATACACGGCAATTCGTAAACTAAAAAAGGAAGATAGAGCAGTAACTTTTTTATATCTTGAAGATAAAAGCTATCAGGAAATATCAGAAATCTTGGGTATTACAGTATCCAACGTGGGTGTAAAGCTTAACCGGATTAAACAACGATTGAAAGAAATGATGCATGGAAGAGCTTGATGATTTAAAAAAAATATGGAATAGTGGCGAGAAGCCCAAGGTTCACCTGGAAAAGGAAAAGCTGGAAAAGGTTATTTCAAAAAAATCGAGCGGAATACTTGATTGGCTTAAAATTATTGCCAAAATTGAAGACTGGGGTAACTTTATATTTAGTATCGGATTTATAATATATTTTATTTACAGTCAAAATTATGATTGGGCCATTGTTTTCGGTATCTTTTCAATGGGAGTGTCAGTTTACTTTCATTATATATATAAAATAATTCACCGGATAAGTTATAGTGAAAATGTGCTGGAATTTTTAGAAGACACGTACGCTGCATTAAGATCTTTTTTGCGCAAGTACATGACTGCACTAATAGTCATTTACTTTATAAGCTACATAGCCAGCATGAGTTTACATATGGAGAAAGACGTACTGGAAAACCTAGATGCAATTGGTTGGTTAATAATAATTGGTGCCGGTATAGTTGGTTTTGCAGTTACATGGGTATTCCTCTACATTTATTACTACTTAGTATACGGCCGTAAAGCTAAGAAATTAAAAAAGATGATTAAATCGTTAAAGGAATAGCATGATCGCCATTATATATCAGTAATTCTAATTTCTACCCTTCGATTGATACTTCGATCTTCAATAGTGCCGGAAGTAACTAAAGGTTTTGTTTCTCCAAATGCTTTAATTTCAATTCTACTTTTATCAATGCCTTTATAGATCAAGAAGTATTTTACTTCCTCCACCCTATCTTCACTTAACTTCTTGTTCAATTTAGGATTACCACTTATATCGGTATGCCCTTCAACTTGAATTTCCATATCAGGGTTCATTTGCATGGTAGCCACTAAATCATCTAAATCGCGAGCGGCAGTGATAGTAATATCAGATCTACCTTGTTCAAATTGCAGGTTTTCATATTTTAGAATATCGCCAATTGTTACCGGCTTTAACTTAAAATCAATATTTAAACCTTCTTCTTGATGTTTTCCCGGTTCAAGCACCTGGCTCATGGCGGCGTAACCTTTAGCTTTTGCCTGTACTTTATAGTCATTAGTTTTGCGCAGGTAAAATTCATAACTAGCAAAAGGGTCTACCTGAGTCACGCCCATATCATTACCATAAGGCAAAGTTTCAAACGTAATGGTTGCTTCCACTTTTATAGGCTTTTGAGATTCTACATCAATTACCTGCCCTTGCAGCTTCAATACTTCACCTTTTTTAGGAGATTGCTGCGCGTTTGATACATCAGGGTTTAAAATTAAAAAACTGATGAATAATATTTGAGTGATCATATGTAATTTTTTGCTCAATTTAATAACAAAATTACGGATTTCAAAACATTTTATATTAAAAAATTTGACCTTATTTTATAACTATTTGATTTTCAGTTCAATCTTCATCCCATTGATATGATTTTCAAGTGCTTGCTGCCATGTAATATCTGCATCCCATTTAGAACCCAAAAAAACATCACCGGTATAAAGATGTTTCACGTAAAATTTGTAGACAGGCTGCTCAACAGGCACCGGAATTACTTCAATACTTAAATCAGGCGCTACTCTCCTACTAACGTAATCTGATTCATTAGGATTTGTCTGATAATTTAAAAATTGTTTTACCGCTCTACCCGATGTGTGAATGTTCATAAGAATATATTGATATCCCGCTGCAATTAATTGTTGATTGGTTTTTTCGCTTACCTCTTCAATGCCGTATTGATAAGGATATTGCTGCATGATTTCCTGTAGTTTCTCATTATCATATTTTATTTGCTCATTCGTTTTCTCAATGGTTTGCAAAACTACCGGGTCATCAACGTTGTTAGGAATTGTAATTGAATTAAAAGCAGGAACCACCAATTTATCAAGCTTCAAATCAGGCTGATATTCTTCAAATCTTCTTCCGGTCATCACGGGTATATCCTTATAATATTCCGGCTGATCCAATATCATGTGGTTTGATAATTCCAAATTGTGCTGACCCAAAGAACGATACAGATTAATTAATACATTATCAAATTCATCATTTTGATTGTACCATGCTTTTTGCCCATGAGATAAAAATGTTTTTTCCTTATTGAAAGTAGTTATCACTAAACTGTTAATAACTTCACCAGACTGTTGGCGTGATTTATCAAGTAAAATAATATTTTCAATATTTCTTTTAGTTAGATTTTCTGCAATAGCGGTAGTTACAGCTTCTCCGGCCAATACATCGTCCAAGTAATAATAAGCAACTGCATCTATACCCAAACGAACAAAATATTGATGGGCCTTTTCGGCAAATTCGTGCCAATTTCCTCTTTCCTCATTTTTACCTACAGCAGGCACCGAAACCATAACTACCGATCGACTTGAAAGTAAGTTTTCCGGCATGAAGCTAAAGTCATAATTTAATGCCCTATAATTTAACAGCCTATTTTGTACGGATGTGAAGCTCTGAGCAAATGAAGCAGGTAAAATAAGTACCCAGACAATAAAAACCAAAATAATTTTGCCCATAATTTTTGTGAACATATTTACACAACGTTCCGGAAGTATAGCTTAGTTTGTAAGCCTATCTATTTATAGTAATGAATTTTTTAAAATGTAAAAATAAAATCCTTTTATTGATAGTAGTTAATAATCTCACGTAAATCTTGTACCAATATTGATAATTGGTCATCATAAGAAAATAATGGGTTAAAATCCAGCAATATATAATCAACCAATTGGGTTGTTTCTTGCCCCTTCTTCATTTCTATCATTTTCTCTTTTGCATTATATAAGTTACCTCACTAATTAAGTCTTCAACTCCTATATCACGATTACAGCTGCAAAATAATAAAGCTAGAAAGATCAGATTTCTCATCGATTAATTAAAAAATATATACAAGTATCCAAGTATAAAAATTATTAAAACCAGCAAGCTTTCCCAACCAATTTTTATAGGTCCTTTTTGTTGTCGATGCAGTAGCCCTAATAAAGTAATTGAAGTCATAATAATTGTCATGCTAATGATAAATTCCTGATTGGCTGATAAAGCGTGGTAGATAGACCCTTTTAAGTAAGCAAAATCAGAAAAAGCTATAAATAACATATCAAAAGTGTTGCCACCAATTACATTAGCTACTGCCAAAGTAACTGCACCTTGGCGCACAGCTGCTACTGATACGATTAGCTCTGGTAGTGAAGTGGCAATGGCGGTAAATAAGCTACCTACCAAAGTAGCTGAAAGCCCGGTGGATTCGGAAATAACAATACCTGTTTTAGCCACAGCATATCCTGCTATTGCTACTACTAACGCTAAAAACAAAAAAACAAAAATGGTTTTTTTCAAACTCAATTTATTCAAATTATCATCCTGCGGAACATCCTCAACCGTGTATATTGTATCACGAGGCCGCCACATGGGCACTTTTTTGGCACTAGAGATTAGTTTTGTGCCAGCCACATAAGCCAGCAATAATATTACAGATCCTGGGTGCACTCCAAATATATCCAACTCAGGTCCTGTAGTTAATAAAATAATGAATGAAAGCAAGACTATAAGCATAACCCCTTGCATAAGATTGGCAAATGAAGCTGCTGCATGTTCCAGGTTGGCTTTGGTATAGCTAATATCAGCAATAGATAAAAAAACGGTTTGCGCTGCTATGCCTCCAATGGCATTACTCACCGCCAATTCGGGATATAAATTAAAGGCAGCCGTCACAGAAGTAACTATGCCAGGCAATGAGGTAACACCCCCTAAAAATATGGCACCAAATAAAGCCTCTCCCATTCCGGTAAGGTCAGCCAGTTGATCAGCGGCTCTGGTTAAACGTACACCTGCAAAAGCGATTACTGCAGCAGAAATTATAAATACAATAATTGCCCAGGTGAGAGATAGATTCTCAAAAAACATAACTTACCTTAAAGGATTAAAAAATAATTACCATAATTTAGCGAATCCAGTAATTTAATTTGTATTGAAATACTTTAAATTATTCTTTTGACATCATCAAAACAAACAAGTAATTAATCTAACTGTTCCCGATTTTATTTTATGCCAAACGAATCTACTAAATTTATCATTGTAGGCCTTGAAATTCCCGGCTTATCGTTAGCTGCTTTTTTGGCTATAAATAATTATAGCTGTACACTTTTTTCGGAGGATAGTAAAAAAGTGGCTTCCGCGAAATTATTTCTTTCAAAGCATTTAAATGAAGCTGCTATGTCATTGGTTTATTTTCATAGCACAGATTTAAATGAATTAGCAATAGAAGATCATTATGTGGTAGATAATACTACCTGGAGTAATGGTGAATTAATTAATAAGCTGTATACGGCAAACAAAAACATAGCGGCGGGTTGGATAGGCATGGCACCCTCACGAATTGAACATTGGCTTTATAATGATAACGCGGCAGGGTTAATTTTTTTTGATGATTATAAAAATTATCCCTTTGCCGAAATTGTAGGCAACCATGAATCAAACGCATCAGTATATTTAATTACAATCCTTCAAAAGATTGGCTGCTTTTGCATAAGTACGTATCATGACCGCTATTTTAGCCTGGCAGCAGGCTTACAATTTCATTATTTGGCCCTTTGGCAAGCACATATTCACAAAATAAAACCCTTCGAATTAGAACAACTTTTGGGCAGAAGTACCGGATTTTTGCCAATAGGAATTATAAATTCGTTTCTTGATAATCCTTACCTAAAACTACTTCACCAAAATGAAGACCAGCTACAAACTATTTTAAAAAGATATAAATACTTAGCCAACTTAAAACATGCACATTTACAAAGGCAAGTAAGTCGAATAAAAAGATTGAAACCTAAGGCTACACTGACTGCCATCAAAAAAGAACCCGAAGCTGACGAAAGGCTAAAAAAGCTTTTGCTCCTGGAAAATCATCAAGGTGAATTTAGCCGATATTTCTTCTACCAGGTTTTTCAAGGGGCCAGTTATCTGATCAAAGATTTTAACTTAAGCATTGACAAGGTAGATGCGGTTTATAAATACGCCTGGCAGTGGCCTCGAGGTCCTTTTGAATTATGGAATAAGTGGCTTCTCGGTCATGTATTGCCTGAAATGGAGGCGCTTGATTTGGCGCCCGCAGAATGGGTTTATCGCCTTAATCAATCCAATAGACACTTTTATCGGTGGGAGGCTTCTGGCAAAAAATCTATTGATACAAACAACTGGCACTTGTCCTTATCACGCCTTCCTGTGCATCTATCCGATTTTAAACCTGAAAGAGTACTTTGGCACCGGCCTGAGGCAACAATTACTGATGTGGGCAGTGGTATTCTAAACCTGGAGTTTCATAGCAAGTTGAACATGATGGATCAGGATGCTTTAGATGGTATTGATGAAATTATACAAATCGCTTCTGATGGTTATCAGGGAATTGTAGTTAGTAATAATGGTCTTAATTTTACCGTAGGTGTCAATTTAGGCCTACTTTTTATGAGTGCCATAGAAAAAGATTATCAGCATATTACTTACATGATCGAGTCTTTTCAAAATAGATTAATGCAATTGAAATATGCTCCTGTGCCGGTGGTAATGGCATGTCAAGGCTATACTATCGGAGGCGGCACTGAAATGCTCCTGCATTTAAATTCAAAAGTGGTAGCTCATAATTTTGCTCGTGTAGGTTTAGTTGAAGTAAATGCTGGATTAATACCAGGTGGCGGTGGTAGTAAAGAACTTACCCTGCGAGCCGAACCATATGTAAAGGAAAGAAACTGGCCGAAATTTATAAGTCTATTTGAAAATATTGCATCAGGTAATATAAATGATACAGCAAATGAAGCTAAAAAATCAGGAATATTGTCCTATGATGCACCCGTTATTGCTAATCGTGACTATTTATTGCATAATGCCAAAAAATTATGTTTATCATTGAGTAAGGGCTACAAAAAGCCAGAAGCAACTCATGTTTCAGTAGCTGGAAATGAAGGCATTACAAAATTGAATGATTATATAGATAGTAATAAAAAAAATAACCATTGGAGTAAAAAGCAGGTAAAACTTATCAAACGCGCAGCCTATGTTTTTTCAGGAGGTAATGTTGCTTTTAATACACTACTGCCTGAGCAGCAATTGTTAAGCCTGGAGAAAGAGACATTTTTGCAATTATGCGGAGAGCAATACACATTAAAGCGAATAAATAAAATTTTAAGAGGCAAATAACTAAGATGAATATTCAAAAAATATATCAGCAAAGAAGAGACAACTTTCAAACAAAAGCTAGAAATCTATCTTCAGCGGCAAATCGATTATCCATTGCCAGATTTACGGTATTTATAATCGGTGTAATCGCTATCATTTACTTTGCCAATGCCAGGCAGAGTTGGCTGGTTTTTATCTGCCTTTTCATCACAGCTATTATTTTTGGCTGGCTAATCAAACGCCATAACAAAACCACCTTTGCACGCAATCATAATAATTTTCTTAGTCAAATAAATGATGCTGCTATTCAACGCGTGCGGGTAAATCTTAAAGGGCTCAATACCGGTGAAGAGTTTTTAAATAATACTCATTATTACGCGAATGATCTGGATGTTTTTGGACAAAATAGCTTATTTCAATTACTTAATCATACCAGCACAGCTTCTGGCCGGGAAAAGCTGGGCCAATATCTTCAATATCCATTTGATCTCTCACAAATAGAGCAGTATCAACAGTCAAGTAAGGAATTATCTACTGATATTGATTGGGTGCAAGAGTTTATTGCATTGGGAAAGCATTATAAAGAGGAGCAAAATTATAATAAAACTTTTTTCGGTTGGATCAATGCAGAGAACCTGATTAAAAATAAAGCTGTCAATTTTATCGTGAGCAATCTATTATCAATAGTAGCCATTAGTATTATTGTATTATGGTCGCTGGGTGAAGTAACTTTTATGACATTTATTTATGTTACTTTTATTAATGCAATTGTGTTATTTACCTATAATAAAAAACTACAAGAAACTACTGAAAAAACAGACGAAAGCGCTAAAGCTTTAGCTGCTTACGAATTATTAATTGAAAAAATAGAAAAGAGCAATTTTAAAAGTGAGCAACTAAACCAGCTTCAAGCTCAGCTGATGAATGAAGAAATAAAAGCCAGCAAAGCTATAAAAAAATTAAAGGATATCATTTACTTGCTGGCAAGCCGTGGCAACATGTTTTACTGGATGCTCAATGTTATTTTTATGCTGGACCTGCGGCTGCTCAAAATGGCCGAAAACTGGAAAAGCAGGAGCAAGCAATACATCGAAAAATGGTTTGAAGTAATTAACGAGTTTGAATTTATCAATTGTATTGCGGCATTTTCACATGCTCATCCTGAATATACTTACCCGGTGATTAAAAGCGATGGCAATTATTTTGATGCTCAAAATATGGGACACCCCTTAATAAAACCGGAAAATCGAGTAAATAATAATTTTAAGATTACGCCCGAAAATAACATCATCTTAGTAACCGGGTCAAATATGGCGGGTAAAAGTACATTTTTACGTACCGTAGGCACCAATTTAATACTAGCTCAACTGGGTGCACCGGTTTGTGCAAAACAATTTCAGACATCACCATTTTTAGTATTTACCAGCATGCGCACTCAAGATAATCTGGAAGAAAATATATCGTCATTTTATGCAGAATTGAAACGTATAAAACAACTCCTTGATTTAATTCCAAAAAGTAAGATAAATGTATTTTTTATGCTTGACGAATTGCTCAAAGGTACAAATTCAAAAGATAGACATAAAGGAGCCATGGCACTGGTAAAACAGCTCCATGACAAAGATTTAACCGGTATGGTATCTACCCATGACCTGGAGTTGTCAGTGATGGAACAAAACCTGGAAAGAGTTTTAAATTATAGCTTTGAAAGTGCTTTACAAAATGGAGAACTATATTTCGATTACAAAATACACAAAGGTGTAACCGAAAGCTTCAATGCCAGCATTTTGATGCACAAAATGGGCATTGAAGTTGATAGCGATCAATAAATCTTGACTTACCTTACTAATTCTAGGTAACCGGTCTGCAGTTCAGTACCATCTTTTAGATCTACAACAAAAAAGTAGGTACCAATCGGTAATTGCTCAGAACCAAGGTATAAACCTCTGTTACCTTCGCCCCTAAAGGCATTGTTAAGATTGTCATAATTAGTAGATTCATAAACTAATTCGCCGGCTCTGTTAAATATCTTCACGAGATTTCCGGGGAAATAATCGATACAGTCTAGCTGAAATACTTCGTTGAGGCCGTCACCATTGGCCGATACTCCGTTGTAGATTTTTATTTCCGTGGGTACTTCAAAGGTTTCTGTACTCTTACAACCTAATGGAGTGATTACTTCCAGGTCATACATACCTGCCGGAATGTCAAAAATAGTTACTCCCTCATATTGATCCATTTCATTGTACCAGTTTACTATATCGGCATTTACACCATTACCAATGGCTAAAGCTGCGGTACCATTATCCAGCTCACATTCTGAATTGGTAACACTTACAAAAATTTGAGGATATTCTCTTCCATCCTGTATGTCTTCAGTCACTGTATTTGACCAGCAGCCAGTTATCAAATCGTAGGCTTTAACCGTGTAACTGCCAATGTCTAATTCTTCGTAGGTATCACCCAGGTAATCTACTGCTGATTTTTCTTCACTGCCATCGTACCAATTAAATTCATACCTGATAATATTGCCTTCTACATCGGCTGCCAATGCGCCATTGGGTGTTTCACAGCTAGTCATTTCCGATAGCACCGTGACTGTAGGATCGGGTACCACCTCTAATTGCTCCGGTATTTGTACATTGTTGGTAGTGGAGCAACCGGTAAATGTATTCAGTAGCGTAATCGAGTACTCCTGAGCACTCAACTCTGTACCAATTAATCCTGTGGTAACTATATTACTGGTGGCTACTTCCACCCATTCTGCTGTATAAGTTGCCGTGGGTACAATATTCTCTACTGATGCCTGTCCATTGGGTCTTGTCAGGTCACAGTTACTTACCGGGGCATCTATTTCTATATCAAATGCCGGATAAACCAATATATCAGGTACGCTATCAGTCACCGGTGGAGATACGCAAAAGGGGTCGCTGGCTAATATTGCCTGAGCCGTGTAGGTGCCGCCGCTTACGCTGTCTATTGTTATACCCGTGTAAAGTGGGGTACCTGCTATCGAGCTGCCCGCATACCATTCTACAGTGTAGCTATCCGTGGGCTGTACTATCGCACTCAATACTCCGTCAGGATTTATACATTTTCTATTGGGTGTGACGCTGGTAAGCAGCCCTACTTCCGGTGTATCCGAAGGCACAAAAAAAGTTGCACTGTCCAGGCATCCCGTGGTGGCATTCACTACTTCTACCGTGTAGTTCCTATTGGTAAGTCCGCTGGCGGTAGTATCAGTACTGCTCAGTACGCTTCCCGAGGTATTGCTGCTGGCATACCAGGTGATATTGAAAGCTGCCGGAGAAACCCCACCATTGATATTTATTCTTAATAAACCGTTGTGTCCTGACGGATCCGGATTACAGCTGGTTTGAGGCAGTCGCCTGGCCAATGCTATTTGTGGTATCACACTCTGGTCTTCTATTACTATCTGGTAGGGATTTGATTGTACCCATAAGTCTTGATGTCTGGCTACAATGTAGTAAGTTCCTTCCCTTAAGCCTGTTAATGCCGGAGTACTGGTTACAAAGTCTGCCTGACTGATATCTTCTACATAGGTATCTTGGTACCAGTAAAATTCATAATTTGACAGATCATCCCCGCCGCCATCCAGCAATAAGCTATCAACTAGCAGTGATCCATTATCTGGCGTACACCAGGTTTTATGATTCACCGTCACTTCTATGATCTCTGGTGTGGGCGGAAGTAAAGGTAAATTCATCGAGGCAGTATCGCGACAATTGGAGGTAGTGTTACGTGCAATCACATGATAATCTCCTTCTACTCTATTAATTAAAGTATCTACCGTATTATTTAATGTTTGAATGATAGAATTGGGTATACTGCCAAAGTGCCAGTCAAAGTCATATAGTTCTACGGTGCCATCTTGTTCTATAGCATCCGCGGCTATTTCTCCGGTTAGGAAACCAGGATTTAAGCTCATCTGTGGTTGTACCAGGTGCAGGGAAGCTGCCGGATATTCCAATAAGTCTTCTATGCGTACTTCCATCGTATTTGTAGGGCAGCGGTTAACATTATAAACTGCCGAGACAAAGTAACTGCCAGTGTCCAGGTTGGCCAAAGTTTCATCTACATCGGGCAATGGAGGGCTAGCTGCATCAATAGCTCGCCAGCTATAGGTATAGTCTGTTGGGGTACCTACTGACAATCCTGTAATTTCTATATCTCCCAGGGTACCACAAACTGTAAGGTCATTTTTATCATGTGATACGAAAAAAGGATTTTCCAAATCATTTAATAAGCGATAATCTGCTGTATCAATACAGTTGGTATTTTGATTCGTGACTATTACAGCGTAATACTGATCACCATCTTGCCCGGTAAGGGTATGGTCCATCACGTTGTTGCCGGTTGAGGGCAAAGCAGTGCTTGATCCTGTGAGGCTGGTTACTCTGCCATTGTACCAACTAAAGTCATAGCCACTGCCGGGCTCCGGTTGGCCATTTGAGGTACTGGCACTTGCAGTTATCTCGCCATTGAATGGCGCAGCACAATTTTCATTGGCTATGCTGGCAAAGGCAATGGCCGGAGGTGCTGCAATTTCATTTACTTTTACCGTAACTGGAACTGATCTACAATCACCATAGTTTTGCGAAGCTATTACAGTATAATCTCCTGCTGGTAAATTACTTACGTCACGCACATCGTAATCTTCAAGAAAACCATCGGGATCAGCAAGGTCAACAACGAAATTAGTACCCTCAAACCAATAAAAACTATAGTCAGCCTGTGTATAAATGCCACCCAAATTAGTAACTTCAGCAGTAATAGTTCCATTGGCAGGGCATAATGTAGCATCTGTTGCGGAGGCATTTACAATCGGTACCACTTCGGTGGTTAAAATCGAGGCAGTATCAATTTCAATACATCCAGTATTTGTATCGGTTACTTTTATGGTGTAGGTACCTATCCCATATCCGTTCAAAGTAAGTGATGTTTCTACCAAATTGCCAGGTATGGTATCCGGGCCAACAAACCACTCGTAAGTGAAAGAGCCAGATCCGCCAGTAACCGAAGCCGCAATGTTACCATTAGTTAATACACAATCATTTAAAACATCAGAAACAAGCGAAATGTCGGTTATACCTGAAATATATCCAACATTAACAGTTAGGGGATCAGACTCACAACCATTGAGATTACTAATAGCCTGCACCGTGTAATCACCCTGGCGAAGGCCTGTTTCATTGCTGCCTGTAAAATCAGGGGTGGCCTTTATTGCAGTGCCTTGATACCAATTAAAAGTATAATCACTTGTATTGCTTCCTACATTTGCACTTACTTCTCCATCCGGTGGTATACAGGCATCTACATCCTGACTATTTGCTGTGACCGTAATTGTAGGTGGAGGACCGGTAGGAACCACTACTACCGCGGTATCATTACAATTGGTAGTATTATTTTGTAATCTTACGGTATATATTTGATCGGGTACCTGTATCAGTGTTTCTTGGTTTGGCCCTATTGTTTGAGCAGTAGGTATGGATGCGTTAGGCAAACGAAAACTATTGTTGGTAGTCTGCCCTTCGAACCAGCGGAAAGAATAGTCACTGTTACTGCCAGTAACTACAGTGGCAGTAACCGCTCCAGTTGGCCTGGCAGGGTCACAAGTGGCGTTAGGTGTAACTGCAAAGTTAACATCTGGCAGTGGTGCCGGCGGGTTAATCGTAACCAGGCTGGGTGGAGAATAACAACGTTCTTGACGGTCTGCTGCTACTACCCAGTAATTTCCTGCTCGCAGGCCCGTGTATTGCTGGCCAATGAAATCTGCCATTGTGGTATCAGGGTTAATACCGGGGTTGCTGTCAAACCAATAATAATCGTATTGTCCTGTCGATCCGCCACTGGCAAATGCTTCTGCTTCTCCATTCCTGGGTAAACACATGGTCTGGTGTATTACGTTTACATTACTAATGGTAATGTTCAACGGGTTCTCGGGTACTCGCATTGAATCTGTGGCAAAACATCCTGTGGCCGTTTCTGTAGCCCTCACCGTGTAAAACATATCAGTCAGGTTTTCTGCAACCGAACCATTAGATCCACTGGTACTTTCCGGGGTGGTAAGCGTTATAGTCGTGTTAATACCCCTGAACCATTCAAAATCGAAGCCGGATGTGCCCCCATTGGCTGTTGCCGTTAGCGATCCATTGGGTCGTATACAGGAAGTTTTTTCTGATACCAACGATATATTTACTGCAGGAATCGTAGTCAAATCTATTATTTCCTGACTTTGGGCTATCGATTCACATTGGGTGCTATCCACCAATACTTTTACCGTGTAAAAACCGGCGTCTAAACTGTCTATATCAGGGCCCGTTTCACTAAATATTTCTGTCAATGGATCGTCAGTATTGGATGCAAACCAACGGAAGGTAAAGAAAGACGGATCACCAGCCGCTCCGCTCATAGTAGCTTGAGCGGTCATCGTTCCATAGGGGTTTATACAATTAGTGATATTTGTGAAACCAGTTATGTCTACATCAGGGTAAGTAATGTCTAGTGGTACCGTACCCGTTCTTACTCCGCTACAGCCATTGGTGGCATTTTGAGCCAGCACCAGGTAGGTTCGTTCTTCTAGTCCGGTGGCTATCTGCCCTACACTATGTTGATTTACATACACCTGTGTTCCTTCAAACCAGGTAAAAGTATAATCGGCAGAGGCATCAAATCCATTTTCATCTACAAAAGCTTGCAGCTCTCCATTGGGATTGGTACAACTGGTCATGGCATTTTTAACTGTAACATTTACCACCGGTACATCAAATACAGTATTTATAGTAACAGTTGCCGTGTCGGAGCCACAGCCTATCGCATCGTTTGTAGCTCGTACATAAAAGCTACCATTGCCCAGGCCTCCAACTATTGCCCCGGTGGATTCCAGGGTATCCACGGCTGCATCGTACCAATAAAAGGTATAGCCTGCTGTAAGAGAATCTGTTCCATCGACTACAAATGCTTCTGCACTTCCATTATCAGGAAAGGCCGGGTCACATTTAAAATTATCACCGATTTTGACTGCTTCTACATTAAAGGGCAATGGGACTACCCGGGACATTGCGATGTTATTATCCTCACTGCATTCTTTAATGGTATTTGGATTGTTGAGCCATATGTATAAATCGAATGCGGTACCATCTCCTTGTACCACTACGCTATCAATCAACAATGAATCACCTGATAGAAGTCTATTTACATATAGCGTTTGGGTATTGAGTTTTTGACCACCGGCATTCGGATCGCCTTTGTAAAAGGTAATGTTTAAATCATCATTGATAGGTACATCGCCATTATTTTTTATATAAAATGAGGTAGAAAAATTAGTCTCGGGACAAATAGGCGCATTAATATCGATATCAGCCTCGGCAAAAGTAATATCGGGAGCCGCGTAACTGGGGCAGCCATTGATATCCAGGTAAGGAGAATTATTTTGAAAACTATTCAGAGGTCGCACTTCACCCGGAATAGGATTACCACTCGCGTCCAGCTCACACAGCACATCAGAGAAAACCAAATGGTGCTTTTGCTGCTCTACAGGAATGGTAAGATCATCATTAACGTTTACATTGAAGTAGCCATGCTGGTTCCACATCTTTCGTGCGGGTACCCATCTTTCTCCATCGCTGGCAAACACAACGATCTGGCCAGTTTCTTTAGGATTGATATCTGGTTCTGAGGGATGCTGACAGGCAATACAAATCTCTGTTTCACCATCACCATTTACATCGGCCACAATCGGATATTCACGACCGGTACGTGACCTACAAGGGAAAGCCTGCCTTATGATACCGGCCGGGTTGCCTCCTCCATCTACACCATCTTGTAGAATGTATAAAAACCGTTCATCTCTATACACGATTTCGCTTTTACCATCTCCGTTAAAATCGAATACCGAAGAACCTGTATTACCGGAACTCAATTCTTGAATATCTATATCCCATTTGAGATCAAAATTTTCATCCAGGGCATAAAGCTTAGTTCCTGTTACGAAAGTTGCATTTAAACCTGGAATATCATCAATATTAGCCAGATTCACTCTGCCGGTACCCTGATACCAGTTATTTGGAGTTTCAAATGTTTTGACTACGTCAGTGCCTAAGTTCCAATAATAAACACATGATGCACCTACAACACTGCCAATAGCACCGTTGGCAATTACATCCATTGTCCCATCCAAATCATAATCAGCTACTGAGATGAAGTTGCGGTTGTTATTATCACCTGTGGTTCTTAATTTGGGATAATAGTTAGCTGATTGATCCCTCCAGATAGTAAGATTGCCGGTGGCTATATCTACATTATAAATGGTGAGACCCATGATAAGCTCCAAGCCAGGACTGGCAGGATTGACATCGACCGCTAATGATCCTACATTTCCTTTTCTGTTCCAATCACCTGTTCCTTTTACGATTATCTGGCCGGTAAGTGCATCCCTTATCTCGTTGTAATAATAAAGTTCTGCCCTGCCATCCTGATTAAAATCAGCCAAACTTACTACAGGCTCATTATTATAAGCATGTGGTATACCACCACTACCGGTTTGCCACACCACATTAAGATCACAATCTAAAGCAAATATCCTATTGTGATTTCCCATGAATATCATGCCACAAGCCGGGTCGGGACCTATACGCCCCATCGCTAAATATTCCTGAAACCACCAATCATAATTCAATGTTTTGGATGCAATCAAATCGCCATTACGACCATCAAACATTCTTATTGATTTTTCACCTCTTTGAGTACCAATTATTTCAGGTATGCCATCATTTCCCTTTATATCACCAACAATTAAAGTAGTGTGATTGGTAACCGACCTTTTTTCAGTAAACCATAGCTTTCGGATAGTAAATTTTGGAAATGAATCAGGCCTTACTTCGCAGGTAGCATCGTTGTTTAGAAAAAAATCTTCGCAAACAAGCTCAGCAATGCAGTCTTTGTCGTAGCAATCAACAAAACCATCACCATCGTTATCACGCCCGTCACCACAGTTGCCGGCTATTCCACCTTCCTGAGAAAAAGCTTTGGATAAGAAAAAAAGAATAAAAACTGCAATATATAATAACCTCATGAAAATAGTGATTAAATTCTAATTAACTAAATTACATACAATTATCGAATCATTAGGTAACCGGGAAATGTAATATTGGCCATTATATTACAAGATAAAAATAATATTTTTAGTGATTTATATTGTTGTCAAAGTATTGACCATGACTGAATTACAATATTAAATTCATGAATAGGCCATATTTTTTGACTTTTTAATAGAAAATGTTACAAATCACAATAAAAATAATTTTTTTATATTTCAGATATTTTTTAAAATCTCCAGGTGTTATCTTGTGTTATTAGGCTCAGTGCGCAAACAAAATAATCATTATTTCTACCCTATTAATAACATCCTGACATAGAATATCTACTCGTCTGATGCTAATATTTTAAATTTATAAAACATTATTAAAGTACTGCTGCCAATATTTATTTACTTTTGACCTTAATTATTTAATTAATGATTAAAACTAACTTCTATAAATATCAAGGTACCGGAAACGATTTCATATTTATTGATAATCGTAAAAAAGTATTTGACTATCAGGATAAAGCAAAAATTACTTATTTATGTCATCGAAAATTTGGCGTAGGAGCAGATGGACTAGTACTGATTGAAAATCACTCTGAGTTTGATTTTGAAATGATATTCTTTAATCCTGATGGTAGTCAAAGCTTTTGCGGCAATGCAAGTCGCTGTACAATAATTTTTACTCAAAAACTAGGTTTAATAAATGATAAAGCACGGTTTTTAGCCGTTGATGGCGAGCATGAGGGTTTTATAAAAAATGAGCTCGTTCATTTAAAAATGAATGATGTAGAGAATATTGAAACTTTAGGAGAGGACTGCTACTTAAATACTGGCTCACCTCATTATATACAATATGTTGAAGAATTAGAAAATTTTCCTGTATTGGAGAAAGGAAAGTCGATAAGATATGGCCAACCCTATGGAGAAAAAGGAACTAATGTTAACTTTGTAAAATTAGAACCTAACAATGTTGTATCTGTAAGAACTTATGAAAGAGGTGTAGAGAATGAAACATTGTCATGCGGCACGGGGGTAACAGCAGTAGCTTTGGCAGCAAGCTTAAAAAATTATAGCAGCCCGGTAAAGATCAAAACATTAGGAGGCAACTTGCAGGTTAGCTTTAAAAGGGAAAACGGGAAGTTTAGCCAAATTTACTTAATAGGCCCAGCAAAATTAGTTTTTGAAGGTCAAATTGAGGTATAATATTTGTGAAGCTACTCCGTATAATTTTATATTTGAATCAAATTAGCAAATAAAGCATAGAAATACATGATTGAATTTATTACCAAAGGTGTGACCAAAATTTTTGGTACCAAATCAGAAAGAGATATTAAGTTATTGTGGCCAGTTGTGGGAGAGATAAATGAAGCTTTTGCACAACTCCAGGATTTGAGCGACGATGAGCTTAGAGGAAAAACTGACGAGATAAGAGATATTATTGATAGCGACCTTAAAGATATTGATGATCAAATTGCAGACCTTCACCAACAAGTTGAGGACAATCCTGACATGAATATTCAGGAAAAAGAAGGTGTTTTTGATAAAATAGATCAACTTGAAGAAGATCGCAATGAGTCTTTGGAGAAATCACTGGAAAAAGTGCTTCCGCAAGCATTTGCCGTTGTGAAAGAAACCGCACGCCGTCTAAAAGAAAATGAAAAATTAGTGGTAAAGGCAAATCTTTGGGATAAGCAAGTAGCTTCCCTACGAGAAGGTGTAACCATAGAAGGAGAAAATGCTATCTGGCATAATCAATGGATTGCCGGGGGCACCGAGGTTACCTGGCAGATGGTTCATTACGATGTACAATTGCTAGGAGGAGTAGTATTACACCAAGGTAAAATTGCGGAGATGGCTACCGGTGAAGGTAAAACTTTGGTAGCTACCTTACCGGCATTTCTAAATGCTTTAGCTCGTAGAGGTGTACACATTGTCACGGTAAATAATTACTTAGCCAAACGCGATTCAGAATGGATGGGCCCTATTTTTGAATTTCATGGATTGAAAGTAGATTGTGTAGACAAGTATCAGCCCAATTCTGAAGAAAGAAGACAAGCTTACCTTGCCGATATTACTTACGGTACCAATAATGAATTTGGCTTCGATTATCTACGCGACAATATGGCAAGGGAAACTGAAGACCTGGTGCAACGAAAGCATCATTATACCATGGTAGATGAGGTTGACTCTGTATTGATTGACGAGGCACGTACGCCTTTGATTATCTCAGGACCTGTACCCAAAGGAGATGAACATCAATTTCATGATTTGAAACCGAGGGTAGCAAAATTATTTGAAGCCCAACGAAAATTAGTTTCTCAATATCTATTGGATGCAAAAAAATTAATTAAAGACGGTGACGAAAAAGAAGGTGGTTTAGCTTTGTTTAGAGCCTACCGTGGGTTACCAAAATACAAACCCTTAATCAAGTACCTTAGTGAAATGGGTATGAAGCAAATCTTGCAAAAAACCGAGAATTTTTATCTGCAAGATAACCAGAAGCAAATGCCTGAAGCAGATGCACCGCTATATTTTACTATAGATGAAAAGCATAATAGCATAGATGTAACGGAAAAAGGAATTGATTTTATTACTAATGAAAATGAAGAGGCCGGATTTTTTATTTTACCCGATATTGGAATTGAAATTGCTACTATAGAAAATGATCCTGAAATAAGTGAACAAGATAAACTTAGCAGAAAAGATGAGTTAATAGCCGATTATACAGCTAAAACGGATCGAATTCATACGGTAAATCAGCTTTTGAAAGCCTACACACTATTTGAAAAAGATACCGAATACGTAATAATGGATAGTAAGGTGAAAATAGTGGATGAGCAAACCGGAAGGATCATGGAAGGCCGTCGCTACTCAGATGGACTACACCAGGCCATAGAAGCCAAAGAAAATGTAAAGGTAGAAGACGCAACCCAAACTTATGCTACTGTCACTTTGCAAAACTATTTTAGAATGTACCACAAACTTGCCGGCATGACAGGTACTGCCGAAACAGAAGCAGGTGAGTTTTGGGAAATTTACAAACTGGATGTAGTAGTAATCCCTACTAATGATCCATGTGTTAGAAAAGATATGCATGATAAGGTTTTTAAAACCATGCGTGAAAAATTTAATGCTGTTCGGGATGAAATAGTAGATCTTACCAATAAGGGCCGTCCAGTTTTGGTAGGTACCACATCAGTAGAAATCTCTGAATTGCTTAGCCGAATGCTACATATAGCAAAAATTCAACATCAGGTGTTGAATGCTAAACAACACCAACGAGAAGCAGAAGTAGTGGCTACAGCAGGTAAGCCAGGCACAGTAACCATTGCTACCAACATGGCCGGTAGGGGTACAGATATTAAACTAACGCCCGAGTCAAAAGCCGCCGGGGGTTTGGCAATTATTGGTACCGAACGACATGAATCACGAAGAGTTGACCGACAGCTTAGGGGTAGATCAGGCAGGCAAGGTGATCCGGGAAGCTCACAATTTTTCGTGTCGCTTGAAGATAACCTGATGCGTTTGTTTGGTTCTGACAGAATTGCTTCTCTAATGGACCGCATGGGATTAAAAGAGGGTGAAGTAATTCAGCACGGCATGATCAGTAAATCGATAGAACGCGCCCAAAAGAAAGTGGAAGAAAACAACTTTGGCATTAGAAAAAGGCTGCTAGAGTATGATAACGTGATGAACTCACAGCGTGAATTAATTTATAAAAGAAGAAAAAATGCCTTGCAGGGAGAACGCTTGCAGCTGGACATTATGAATATTTTATATGACACCTGTGAAGATATAGTTTTAAACAATAAAGCATCGGAAAATTATGATGCTTTTAAACTGAACTGTTTAAGCGTATTGGGACTTGATTATCAAATCGAGGAAGATGAGTTTTTAAAAACAAAAGAAAATGAATTAGCGGCCAATCTTTATAAAGAATCTTATAAGCATTACAAGCGCAAAAATGATAATATAAGAGAAAAATCTGCTCCCATATTAAAGGATATTCATAAAAATAGAGGCGCTACCCTCAAAGATGTATTGGTACCATTTACTGATGGTAAAAAGCAAATAGGTGTGGCATCAAATCTTGAAAAAACTGTAGAAAATAATGGACGTGAATTAATAAAATCTTTGGAAAAATATGCTTCACTTGCATTAATTGACCAAAACTGGAAGGAACATTTAAGGGAAATGGACGACTTGAAGCAGTCAGTACAAAATGCGGTTTACGAACAGAAAGATCCATTGCTCATTTACAAATTTGAGGCTTTTGAGTTGTTTAAAAAATTTGTGGCCAGGGTGAATGAAGA
>CAZQEZ010000052.1:0-29592 GCA_964592475.1 uncultured Roseivirgaceae bacterium | reverse complement strand
TCATTAACAATGGGTTATTGTTGGTTTGCCAAAAAATAAATAGAGAACGTGTCCGACTTTTGGCAGATGACGTTGCCACATTACTGCATTGCAAATGCTATAATTTATGCATCCGGGTTGCAAACCCGGACGAGCATTTATAAATAAAAAATGCCTGGTATATTCCAGGCACTTTATTTATTCCAGTATGTTTAAGGTTGTTATTCTATTGATTTTAATAGTAATCGCCCACTACCATGTCCATCTCTAGCGCTCCATTGGCATTGTAGGTTGGTTCCAGGTTTTGTATAAAAATCAAACCCTGCAAGCCATTTTCTTCTGCAAAAGCAACAATTTGACCTTTACGTAATTTTATCATTTTACCGCCTTTGGCAACAGCTCTGGTACTTACAATCTCTGCTATTTTGTCACTGTCATTTTTATCTATCTCCATAAATTCGTTGTAAGTAATATCTGTCTCCATAAATTTTACTTTTCTGGAACTTACTTTTTCAGAAAACGCTGCATCTATATCGTAAACCTCCCTTGGAAATTCATCGATACTAGCTAAAGTAGCTTGATTGGTTTCACCAAAATAGTAGCCAAACAATAAATCCTTTAATTTTTCCTTTTGCAGTTTCAATTCATTGATCGAGTAAAGACGCTTGTCGGCAGCAGAGTAAAATGATTTACCTTCACCATTTTCAAGGACTACTTTCACCATCTGACTCTTAAGGATTTCAAGAGGTCTCACATACTCTTTTTTCTCTTCCACGGGTGCAGGTTTTGGTTCAGTTTTTGGCTCTTCTTTTACCACTACTGGCTTGGATACCTCTTTAGGCATTACCTTTACAATAAGCTCCTGTACCGATTTGTTGCTTTCATCATCCACCATTTCAAATTTGATTTTCATTGTTTTCTCAACCTTTGTATTTGGAGCAACAAATGAATATTCAAAATCATGTTTTTCCACAAATTGTAAAGATTTTCTTTTCCAAAAATCTTTAAATTTGCCGTCTTCATACAGGTAAATGCAGTTCAATCCTTTTTTAGAAAATGCATTTCCGTTAACAATTACTTTTTGATTGGGCGCCGTTTCTATCTGATTGGAGCTCAACTTCAAGTAAAACTTTTCATTGTCATTCAGCAATTCTGCTGATACAAACATAGGCACTAAAGCCATCACGAATAATAATACAATTTTTCTCATAATACTTATTAAGTTTACTAAGGTTAATTAAATATATTTAAAAATTAAAAGATATACAGCACTAAATAAAACTACCTTACATATACATAATCGAAATACGGTCTCAATTCGGATCAATTTATTTTTATAAATTTATACTACTTGAAAACAATTCATTTGCCGGTATTTTACTTTCATGATATTTTTGATATTTGGAGGGTAATGTGCCAAAATACTCTTTAAAACATTGAGTAAAATAAGAGGCATTGGCAAACCCGCTTTTAACTGATATTTGATTTAAATTATACTGACCTTTCAAAATCAAATCCCGAGCCTTATGCAAACGATAAACCCTAATCAATGTACTCGCATTTATATCCAATGCTTCTTTAAGTCTCCGGAAAAGATTTATTCTATTAGTACCTAAAATGTAGGATAATTCTGAAACAGTAAATTTAGGATTGTGATAATTTATATCTAAAACGAGTAATAATTCCATCACGAATTCGGATTGTATTTCGTTTATTCTTCTGTTAAGACTATCAGACAAGAAGCTATAATAATTAACTTTATGGTTCATACTAAATTTGATTAAGGTGAAAGGGACAAAATTAAGCCACATCAAAATAAAACAATATCACTCATGTTTCTTTTTGTATAAGAGAGGTAACATTTTTAAAAGAAAATCATTTTTTATTATAGCAGGAAGGTAATTCTCCAAAATATTTTTTAAAGGATTCGGTAAAATATGAAGGGTTTGAAAATCCAACTTGGTAAGCCACCTGGGAGATAGAAAGGTCTTTATTAGCTATTAATAGCTTGGATTTTTCCAACCTGTAGTTTCTTATAAAATTTGATGTTGACTGATTAGTTAGTGCCTTTATTTTGCGGTGCAGTTGTACACGACTCATGCATATTATTTGCGCGAAAGCGTCTACATTAAAAGAACTGTCAGCATAATTATCTTCTAACACCTGGCGTATAGTATCCAAAAATTTATTGTTTCCTAAAGGGTTGATGGTATGCTTTTCCTTCCCCAAAATATAGTTATTATAATGCTTTCTAAGTAGGTTACGATTATTTATCATGTTCTGTACTTTAAGCAGTATTTCCTGGTTGTGAAAAGGCTTAACAATATAATCATCCGCACCGGAGCTCAAGCCTTTAAATTTATCTTCGGTGGCAGCTTTTGCCGTAAGTAGAATTATGGGAATATGACTGGTAAACAGATCTTTTTTTATTTCTTTACATAATTGAAATCCGCTTAATCCTGGCATCATGACATCACTGATAATTACATCAGGTAATTCTTTTCTTGCCATTTCCAGGCCTTGTTCACCATTGCTAGCAGTAATTACTTTAAAGCGATGGTTAAGCATATCAGTCAGCAGGTACCTTAGTTTTTTGTTATCTTCAATAATGAGAATAACAGAATCCTCTTCATCAGAATTTTCAAAATTTGCTAGAGAAACCAAATCATCCAACTCAATGTAACTAAAATCTGCTTTTCTTTGCAATGTTTGCACCGGAACAACCTCATGGTCATCAAGGCTATGTATTTTTTTTGGCAGATACACATAAAAAGCAGTAAACACACCTGGTTCACTTTCAACTTTTATACAACCGTGATGCATGTTTATAAACTCTTTGGTGAGCGACAAACCTATGCCCGTACTTGACTCAAAGTCCTGGTGATGCGTAAAAAATCGCTCGAAGATTCTGGGTTGGATTTCATTGGGTATTCCTTTACCATTATCAAATACAGCCAACTCAAAGTATTCATCCGAAATTGGCATGTCTATACCTTCAGGCAAATGAGTAATTTTTCTGCATCTGAATGATATCATGCCTTTTTCATAGGTATATTTAAACGAGTTGGATAGTAAATTACTGATCACTTTTTCTATTTTATCTACATCACAATAGATAAATTCATCCGGATCATTCATTTCATAATGAAAAATTTTATTAGATGAATTGGTTACAACCTGAAATGACTGTAAAATAGGCTCAGATAATTCTGCTATTTTAATTTTGCTTATTTTCAAATTCATTTTACCTGCATCTAGCTTACTCAGGTCTAAAATTTCGTTGATCATAAATAGCAGACGATTAGAATTCCAATACATCATTTTCATCATCAAAGCATCTTTTTTGGGCAATTGCTTATTCATCATTTCCTGCAGTGGAGCCATAATTAAAGTTAGTGGAGTTCTTAACTCATGGGAAATGTTAGCAAAAAATGATGATTTCAAAGCATCGATTTCTTGCCAACGCTGAGCTTCTAATTCTTTGATATGATAGCGTGCCCTACGTTTTTCTCTATTAATAAGAAACTGCTTATAAATAAATATAAAAGTTGTTAAAATTATACCGTACAGAGCAATGGCATAGGCACTAAAGTACCAGGGAACTTTATAGGCAAGTAATACGAAACAAGTACCTGTATTTAATTTAACTAATAGGCATATGGGAAAAAAAGAAAAAAATAAGGGTTTTTTCTTCATACTATAATATAATTTATCCCAAAAGTATTTATATGTTAACATATACTCATTGTATATTTGCGAACAAAAAAGTAAGATTAGATGAATGTTAAACTTTATACTCAACTAGAGACCTACTATATATAAATTCGTATTTTACCCTAAAATCAGATCATTATTGTTAAATTTATTTAAAACAAACAATTGAAATTTGTATTATTTTAAGGCAATCACCAGCTGATCACTAAAGAGGGGGGATCGGTTTTAACTGTATATACATTTGTTGTTTATACAATTGAAATTTAAATCCCTGAATTTTATGAATTGATAATAATTTTTTATTATTTTCACAGATTATATAAATTAAGAGTATGGCGAATAAGGAAGTTGACGAGTATTTTCCTTTGGTTTATGATGAGGTACGTACAATCGCGCGAAATTTTAAGTTGAAATACAGCGCTGACCAAACTTTGCAAACTACAGAAATAGCGCATGAAGCTTATATCAAACTCAGAAATAATGAAAATCTCATTATTAATAATGAAACCCATATAAAGTCTTTGGCTGCCAAGGCTATCCGTTTTATATTGGTAGATTACATTAGAAACAAAAGAAGCCTTAAAAAAAATGGAGGTAGTAAACCGTTAGATTTGGTGGATTTATCTATCGATATTCCAGATCAAATTGAAGATAATATTTTGCAAATAGATGATGTGCTTGCAGAACTAAGTAAAATAGATGAGAAGCGCTGTAAACTTGTTGAATGCCGTTTTTTTGCCGGCTATACTATTGAAGAAACTGCAGTGATAATGAATACTTCTACTGCTACCGTAAAAAGAAGCTGGCAGGTAACCAAGGCCTGGTTATACCAACAAATCAAAAATCAATAACCTTGACCAGTAAAACATGATTATCAGATAATAAGTAACTGAAAATAATAATAATATGCAACTTGCCATTTTTTAATGAACCCCACTTAATCCTCAATACCAATAATTGCTACCGACTAATCCATTACCAGAAAGAATACTTCAAAATTTTCTATTTATATCATTTATATCTTTACTTTATTTTAAGATTATTTAAATAAAAGAATTATCATAAACTTTGCCTACCAATTTAAGTTTAAAAACAAAAGATTAATTTGTATGCTTAAAAACAAAAAATACGCCAGAGAATCTGTAACCACTTACACCCAAATGATTATGCCCAATGATACTAACCCGCTCAACGGGCTAATGGGAGGCATAATGATGCAATGGATGGATATTGTAGGAGCTATTGCCGCCCAAAAACATAGCAACTGTATAGTGGTTACTGCTTCTGTAGATCATATATCCTTTGCCAATACTATTCAAATTGGTGATGTGATTACCCTCAAAGCTCACGTAACCAGAGCATTCAATACTTCCATGGAAGTATTTATTGAAGCGTTTGCAGAAAATATTCCGGAGGCAAAAAAGGTGACAAGTAATCACGCTTTCTTTACTTTTGTAGCTTTGGACAAAAATCGAAAACCCGTGAAAGTACCTGAATTAATACCAGAAACTGAAGAAGAGTCAAAACTTTACGAAGGTGCAGTACAAAGACGAAAGGTACGACTTGCCTTAGCCAAGAAAGAAAACCTGTAAGAATATTAAAAAAATGGAAAATAAAGACTATTCATTTTTACCTTTTTTGCTCAATGAAAATATTTACCTGGTAAATGAAGATAAACCTACCAGTAACCTAGAACAAATTATTGAAGATGAGAAGGATAAGAATAAAGAGCAACAGACAAACATCACCTGGCAAGGAGAAAATAAGCAAAATGTAGTAATAATAGTCAAAAATAAAAAAGATCAATACCTTGACCCTATCCATCGAGCGTTTATGGCCAAAATACTATCGGCAATTAATTTAAACTTTGATGATGTTGCCATTATCAACCTGGCCCATTACAATCAGAAATTTTCGATTGATAAATTGTCTGAACCAGGAGCTCATTATTTAATCAGCTTTGGAATACAACAAGAAGATATACAAATGGATAGAAATTTTATTTTAAATGAAATTTTTAGCCGTGGCAATATCAAAATGTTGTTTACTTCTTCGTTAGAGGATTTATATAAAGACAGAAACAAAAAAGTTTTGTTCTGGAACAACCTAAAGAAAATGTTTCAGGTTTAATTATAGTATGTTTAATATAATACATGCTTTATATTACTATCTCAAAAGAATTCTCTTTTCAGGCTACACCTATTTTTTTATAGGCATGATATTTTTACTTGTATTTGCCAGTGATTTCCGAAAACAACATGAAACTCCTATCAAAGAAATAAGCTCCCGAGAAAAAATAGTGAATTATGCGCTATCACTTAAAGGCATAGATTACAGGTCGGGTGGAATAAATACAGCAGGATTTGACTGTTCCGGATTTACTTATTTTGTTTATAAAAAGTTTGGTTATACGCTCCCCAGATCCTCGCAGGGTCAGTTTGAGGCAGGAAAGTCCATTGCTGTAGAAAATTTAGCCCTGGCAGATTTAATATTTTTTAAAGGCAGTAACAAACATTCTGATCAAATAGGCCACGTGGGTATAGTAATAAGTGAATCCCAGCAAGGAAACCTTGCATTTGTGCATGCTTCATCAAGCAAAGGTGTAAGAATAGATAGCCTAAATACGAATTATTATCAAGAAAGATTTTTGGGAACCCGCAGGATTTTTAATCACCAAAATTAGCCAATCAATGAAAATTGTTATCGCTCCGAATTCTTTTAAAAACAGCTTAAATGCTATACAAGTAGCCCAAGCCATTGATCAGGGCATTAATGAAAGTAAGCTATCAGCATCTACCTCAATCTTTCCCATTGCCGATGGAGGAGATCACACTTTAGAAGTGGCGGTTGAGTTTTTCAAGGGGCAATACCATGAGGTAAATGTAGAAGACCCGCTACAAAAAACAATAACGGCGCGATACGGCATTATAAATAATGGTCAGACGGGTGTTGTTGAATTTACCAAAGCTTCCGGTTTACATTTATTAAAACCTTCTGAATATAACCCGATGCTCACTTCCTCTTTTGGCACCGGACAAATAATTAAAAAATGCGTGGCCCGCGGTGTAAAAGAGATATGGTTGGGAGTAGGTGGAAGTGCCACGGTGGAAGCTGGTGTTGGTTTGCTGCAAGCTTGCGGAATTTCATTTTTAGATAAATCAGGTAAGCCCGTAGAACGAGGTGCTCAAGGTCTGCAAAATATTGAGATAATTGAAACCAATAATTTAGCCTCGGAAATCAGGGATATTCCAATCAAAATATTAAGCGATGTTGATAATGTATTACTGGGGGCTGAAGGAGCGGCAAGGATTTTTGGACCGCAAAAAGGTGCTGATGAAGCCATGGTAGATAAGCTTGAGCAAATTCTGAGTAATTACAAAGACAAGGTGAACCGGCATACAGGAAAAGAAATTGAAAAAATAAAAGGAGGAGGAGCCGCAGGTGGCATCCCAGCTTCTTTAAGCGCATTTCTTAATGTTGAAATTGTTTCGGGTGCTGGTTTATTACTAGACAAAATGGGATTTAAAGAATCTCTTGAGCAAGCGCAAGTCTTGATAACCGCCGAAGGCAAAATAGATGATCAAACACTGGCTGGAAAAGGACCTGCCATCGCTGCAAAGTTGGCCAAGCAAGCAGGTTTAGCTGTAATTGGAATAGGTGGTAGCATTCCGGAGAAGTTTAATAATTATCTATTTGATGTTTTGTTGGCCATTGGCCGTCAACCGGAAACATTGAATGAAGCTTTGAATAATACAAGCACCAATCTCACCAGAACCGGATATATGATAGGCAATTTGCTAAAGATTTCCAAAGATTTGACTTAACTGCCTGCCTTCCGTTTTATTTAAAAGGTAAGCTGCATAATTTCAATCAAAAAAAAGCTGGAAATACACTAATATTCCCAGCTAATTATTTTTAACTATTTTTCTTTGCAGGACAAGTATTCATCCCGAAGATGGCGTAAATTGGACAAAAGCTAACCAGACTCGTAAGTACAAAAATTCCTGCCAGTACCAATAAGATAATGCCTAAAGTTCCTGTTATTACATTTGTTAAAAATAATACAGCCACGATAGCCGCGATTATCACGCGAATAATTTTGTCGGTAGATCCCATGTTCTTTTTCATATTATTAGATTTAAATTTAACTTATTTAGCCATTAAGTTTTTTGTTTTTGCTTAATGTTGATTCAAAGATACAATCTACATTATACCCAATCAGTGACTTGTGTCACATGGCATCGTTTTTTTACAAAAAACTTTTATGCAGCACTTTTATCACTGGATACTTTAAAAACATTTTAAAAGTAAAGGGGTTTCCACTCTATGCAATTTGGAAGAGTAGACAACCTGGATGAAATTGACTTAAACCTACCTGACGACCATCCACGCAATTTAAAATTACTTCAACAGCAGGCAGCCACTAAACAACAAATTTATTTTGGAGGCACTAAGTGGGGTAAAAAAGAATGGATTGGCACCATCTATCCACAGGAAGCAAAAGCAAAAGATCTTTTGAATCATTACGGACAACTTTTCAATACCATAGAATTAAACGCTACATTTCACCGGTTCCCACCGGAAAGCTGGATTAGTAAATGGAAAGACCAAGTGCCTGATTATTTTAAGTTTTGCCCCAAAGTGTATCAATCCGTTAGTCATCGCTACTATTTGAAAAATACTGAACGTCTGATGGATGAGTTTCTGGTACGGGTACAAGGCTTCGGTCACAAATTGGGTTGTATGTTTTTGCAACTTTCTGATAAATTTTTACCAAAGAGAATGAATGACCTTACCTATTTTATCGAGCGCCTGCCCAAAGACATTGATTTTGCCGTAGAATTTAGACATGCTGATTGGTTTGCCGATAAAAAAGTAACCAATGAACTATCTGAATTGTGTATAGAAAATAACGTGAGCTTAGTTTTGACGGATGCCCCGGGTAGACGCGATGTATTGCATATGAACCTCACCTGCCCTATTGCCCTGATAAGATTCGTGGGCAATGATTTACACAACTCCGATTATGAGCGAATAGATCAGTGGGTGGAAAGATTGAAAGTATGGCAAGAAAATGGTCTGCGCGATTTCTATTTTCTAATGCATCAAACAAATGAATTGCATATGCTGAAATCACTACAATATTTTGCACGGAAAGTAAATGAAAAACTACCCACCAAAGTTACAATACCGCAGGCAACTAAAGAGTAATGGTAAATTAAAGCTGCTTTATTAGCCTTTTATTTCTCAAAATTATTATTGAACAAATATTTCAGCCCTGGTAATCTCAGATAGGTCGTGACTTATTTCATAATACATTTTGAACCAGCCGTCTACTCTGTCAGCGTCAGTTATATTTGGGAAACGTTGATAATCTCTACCTTGAGCCGGAGGCCACGCTGCTACAGTAGCCCTTATCACTATGCATTCGTCAGTTACCTTTATTTCGTTTACGCCAAATCCATTAGTTTTACCGTCATTTTTGCGAGCGGTAAGAAATGTAGCTTTGGCAATAGTGCCGGTGGCAGGATTAATTTTGGCCAAAATGGAAGCTTTAGGTCCACCGCCGGCAGCATAGCTATTTTGATAAACATTTGTAAAAGCATTTTGCTCAACATGGTGTTTGGTAATATATTTATCGTCGTAGCTTCCACCATCTACTGTAAATATTGCAATAGGAGTCTTGCCATCGGTATCCATAGCAAGCATAACTCCCCTTCCATCTACAGAGCTTTTTTCGTAGTAAACTTTCCATATTCTACTGCCATCGTTCGATAACTTTTCGATGAAGGGATTTTGATAACTACCATCTGATTTTTGCTCAAAACCAATTTTATAAATATTGTTTTGCGAATCGGTTATAGTAGAGGCGGAATTAAAGCCGCTTAAATCTACATCAGGTGCTGGTTTGCCAACTTCATTTTGCTGACATGCTACAAGCACAAATAAAGCGATAAAAAAGAAGTTTGTTTTCATGAATATTACTTTTAAACTGCTAAGTTAAGCATCCTCATTTGATGTAATTGTGTAATATAACCCGATAACCTACACAAGATATAAATTAAACATTTGGACTTTAAACATATTCAACCCAATAAATATATTTAAAAAATATTCAACTATCTGCACGATAAAAAACCTTACATGATTTAAAAAAGTGCAGCAAAATTCATGATTTATTTTAAAGCTATTTCAAAACCCTATAGACCGGATATTGCAAATAATTTTTCTCAAAATAAGGTGACTGTTCGTAAATGAACCTAAGCTGCTCACCAGGATCGTTTGCAAAATCTTCATCGGTTAGTTTTCGCTTCTCATAAGCAGCATTAATTTCCGGATGGCCATCCAAAAATTCGGCTGCCTTAGCTTCAAAAATATAACTACTAAAATACTCTTTACGGCTAAGAACAGCATCGAAAAAATTCCAATTAAAGTAAGCATCAGTTGCTGTAGGTTCAAGCGTTTCTAAAATCAACCGGAAGGCTGGTTGTTGTGTGGAAATCCAATAATCTCCTCTTAGAAATTTTCGATCATGCTCATTTTCTGATAAATTTACAGCATAATGAGGATAATGACCTTCATAAGGCGAGGAGTACGTTTTAAAGGAATCTATGTGATAACAATTTACTTTTAAAATAGTATCGTTTGAAAACTGCTCCATTTGTACCTGGTTCATTTTTAACCTGGTAATCACGTCCTGCCAGGCTTGCGGCACAATATAAGCCCTTGGTGCATTAATTGTCTTTACCGGGTGGTAATACTCATAAAAGCTAATGCTTTGAGGTAATGGCTTTTGGTGATTATAATGGGGCCTGGGGAAACCGGTAGCTTTTCCTGGTATCGTGTCTATTTCATAGCCAAGAAATTCAATGGTAGAATTTTTGTTTTTGCTTAGCTCCCACTGAACCGGGTAACTTTTTTGCTGTTGCCAATTTCTTAAAGTAGCCATACGCTTATCCTTAATTTTTCCACCTTTAGATTGTAAAATTTCCAAAAAAACCTGCATTAACTGATAAGTAGCATCTACCCTTTCTTCATAAGGCTTAAGCATATGAGCCTCACTCATAAATCCAAGGGTCTGAAACAAGGTAGTGTAGCCGGTAGAATACCTGGGGCTATCATAAAAGCCGCTTATGCCTTGCTTTGGTGTTTTTAGCATCATTTGCACGTAAGGAGTCATTGGATATCCCCGCTTTTCCATATTCTGGTATAAGTAGGGCGATATCACGTCGCGAAAATACTGCGCCATTGGCTCGCCCATCTTATCTGGTTGGGTGGCAAGTAACGTCATTACATGCTGAAAATCTGCCCCATCACTGGTATGCGTATCCAGAAAAAGGTCAGGATTAAGATAATGAAATATTTCTACAAAGGCTGCGGCATTTCGGGTATCCATTTTAATAAAATCGCGGTTAAGATCATAATTTTTAGCATTACCCCTAAATCCATAAGCCTCCGGACCTACCTGATTGGCTCGTGTAGTTTTATTACGATTCAAGGCTCCGCCAATATTATAAACCGGAATAGCAGCAATCAAAAACTCTCCATTGGTCTCAAGCTCCTCGTTTGCCAATGATCTAAAAAACAGCATACTGGCATCAATACCACAAGACTCGCCCGGGTGAATGCCATTGTTTATAAGCCAAACAGGTAAATTGTTTTTATGGAAATATTCAGGATCAAAATTACCGTTGTTGGAAAAAATTACCAGATTCATTGGCTTTCCCACATCACTTTTCCCGATAGATATCAATTCTATTTGGGTGTAGGTATCAGATAATTTCCGGTAAAAATCAATTACCTCTTCATAAGTCGCTGTTGTTTCGTTACCAGATAATTCATAGGGAGTGGTAAAATCAACGGTGACATTTTCTTTACAAGACAGCAAAAAAAATATTAATAGAAACTTAAAACATCGCATTGCACTTCATGTAGATTTAGCCACAATAATACACCGAGCAAATTATAGCTACAAATGCCACAAATTATTTTTTAAGATATGCTTCGGCCTCATCTCGCATGATATCATAGTCAGCATAATCAAGGCATTTTTTATAATTTTCTAATGCCTCAGCCTTCATGCCTTTTTGGTCATAACACCTGGCCTTACCGGCATAGCACATGGCAATATAATGATCTACATCAGTATTGGCGTGTTGTGATCTATTTATGGCGACAGTATAAAGTGTAAGAGCCTTATCTAAATTATGGAAAAATTTTTCTTCCAGTATTCCTTTAAATAAATTTTTAGCCAGGTCAAAAAAGGAACCTTCATGGTCTATTTTATTTATAAGCTGAATGGCTTCTGCAGTTTTATTTAAGGCTATTAAATTTTCAATGTAAAAGATCAAAAAAACATCATTACCAGGGTAGTTAGAATAGAGCCTTTTGGCATGCTGATAAGATTTTACCGGATTAGATTCATAGTGAAGCTGAATATGAAATAGATAATTTAGTGCTTCACAACTGGTAAAAGTCGCCTGATCGGCTGCTTTTTGCAGTTGTACGATCCCTTGATGTTTATCTCCGGATTGAAAAACCCACAAAAAAGGTTTATAGGCAGCATTGTTTTCCGGATATTTTTCCCGGTAGTAATTGTACAAACCAGTGGTAAAATAAAATTCTACGTACTCACTTTTCAAATCCATGCCTTTTTTTAAAAAAGTGTAAGACTTTTTAGCGTAATTAATGGTTTTGAGCAAATTGCCATTATCGGCAAAATAGCTGGTGAGATAGCCATAAGCAGCTAAACTAAAAAAAACGCCCTCCACATCTTGTTTATCATTTTTCAATATTTGGGCAGCCCTATCTGCTGTTTGCAGAAGCAACTGTTCATATTGCAAATGAGGCTTGGTATCTTGCTGTAGTGGATAATGCTGCCAATATAATTTTAATGCCTTTAACAAAGTATAGCCTGGGTGCTTGCCAATGGTTGGTTCTAAGCTTCGTATTGTCTGTTCTGCATTCGCAAATTGAAAACCATATATGTAGTCTACAGCTTGCTGCACTTTTTGTACGGTAACCGGCCGATCAATTAACCTTTGTGCTGGCAAACAAATAGGTGCAATAAGTAAACCGAAAAGGAGGATTATTCGCATTTTTTATTTTTTGGTAAATATTTGCAAAAAATATGCTCAACTTTGTGGTAAACAACCATAATTATTATTTTTAATGCTCGACAATAATACTAAAAGGAAAATTGTAATACAATGCTCGCCACTTATCTCATCCATTACGGCAAAAGAAGTTGAAAAATTGTCCATACCGGTAAAAAAAGTTGAAAAGCTGCACCTGGAACTGGAAGGCAACATGCACGATTGCATTTATTTAAATTTAAAATTACGTACAGCCAATCGCGTACTGCTACATTTATTTAACTGTGAAGCCACGAATGCGGATGATCTTTACAGGGAAGTAAAAAAGTATCCTTGGGAAGAAATAATTAAAATAAAAGGGTATTTTAATATTCAATCGAAAGTAAATAATCCCACTATTAAGGATAACAGGTTTGCCTCCTTGCGATTTAAAGATGCCATCGCGGACCGCTTTAATCAACTATTTCAAAAAAGACCAAACAGTGGTTCTGACAGAAACAAAATTGTTTTATTTTTTTACTGGCAAAATGATAATTGCCAGGTTTACCTGGACACCTCCGGTGAAACCATAGCCAAACACGGCTATCGTAAAATACCTATGATAGCACCCATGCAGGAGTCACTTGCATCGGCAGTTTTATACAGTACCAATTGGGATAAAGAAACACCTCTAGTGAACCCAATGTGCGGCAGTGGCACGTTGGCCATAGAAGCAGCTATGATGGCCGCTGGTATTGCACCTGGTTTGTTAAGAAATAATTATTCATTTATGCATGTACCAAATTTTTCAAAATATCAATTTGAGGAAATAAAAATGAAAGCACAACCCCCTTCGGCTGTAAAAATACCGTCAATAATTGCCACTGATATAGACCAACAAGCGATAGAAGCTGCCAAGAAAAATGCTGCCCTGGCAGGCGTCATAAATTATATTAAATTTCAAGTTGCTGATTTCAGAAAAACCCGTCTTCCCAAAGATAAAGGTATTGTAATCTTAAATCCTGAATATGGAGAACGATTGGGAGAAGAAAAGAACCTGGAAGAAACCTATGCTGCCATTGGAGACTTTTTTAAGAAAAATTGCACGGGTTATACAGGTTATATATTTACCGGTAATTTACAATTAGCCAAAAAAGTTGGATTGAAAACCAGTAGAAAACTAGAATTTTATAATGGCAAAATCGATAGCCGCTTATTAGAATATCCCATTTTTTAAACTATCTTTGGATTTCTCAGCTTAAAAGAGGTATATGGAAAAGGAACCAAACAAACTTAAGTTTTTATCAACCATTCATTGGATGTTTATCGGTAGCTTAGTTTTATTGGCTATTGTAGGATGGTTTGCTACCATTGAAGCCAATAGAGACTTAAATGATTTGATGAAATACATTTTGATCGGTTTATCATTTCCTGCTTATTTTGCCGGTAATTTTGTAAGAAAAAATATTATTAATAAGATAAATGCAAATGCTCCTTTGCAGGAAAAACTGGCTCAATATCAAAAAGCAACCATTATACAGTGGGGCGCAATTGATTTACCAGCAACTTTTGCCGGCATAAGCTTTTTGCTTACGCGCAACACTCTCTATTTAATCATATTAGCTGTTTTTATTTTATTGCTCTATATGCTAAAGCCAAATAAAGATAGGATAGCAGACGACCTGGAATTATCTTCAGAAGAGAAGCAAACTTTATAGCAATTATCGCTCCGCGAATTAAGCTCAGATTATAAAAAAATCCTTCCAAAGTAAAAAATATACTTCAGAAGGAAACAAAATAGTTCTAATTACTTAAAATTAATTTCTACGTTATCTTTCATTGCTTTACTATAAGGGCAGTCTTTGTGAGCTATTTTTATTAGTCTATCAACAGTTTCTTTATCTAATGATCCAACGGCAATACTCAAATCTATTTGATAAGCAAACCCTGATCCTTCTTCATCGTTACCCATTTTTATGCTAGCATCTACTTTTATATCATCCGGGTTAACGTGTAATTGCGTTTTTTCTGCTGCAAGCTCTAGTGTGCTGCTCATGCAAGTAGCATAACCAGCCGCCAACAACTGTTCAGCATTAATATGTTTGCCGGATTCGCCTGTACCATCCACTTCTTTAGGCGGCCTGTATTCCATGTTGATAAGACCATCGCCAGTGGTAACCTTGGCTTCTTTGCCGCCAATGGCAGTTGCCTTAGCTGTGTATTTATTGTCTTGTAATTTCATAAAAATTAGAATTTTGATTTAAATAATACCATAAACCGTTGTGTAAGCATAGTGTTATGATCCGTGATCAAGAATATGTATCAAGGATGAAGAAAAATTTTTAATAACTATGCAACTTTTCACCAGGTCTATGCTACTTATATTTACATGGCTAATCTCAGGAGATATTGGTAAATGAAAGCTATTTGAATAACCAAATTACCGGTTAAATTAAGAAACTAAAACATGATCTCACCAACTAGTAAAGCCACCATGACACTAAGCTAAAACGATATCTTTGGGCCTTTGTGTCTTTGTGGCACTTTTAATAACTGCCTATCCTGACGACGGCCTTCGTCATCACGGTAATCTGTCACAACGGATAAAGCATCAAGTTGCGAAATTCCACCTCAGCACCTTCTGCCTGTAAGGCTATCTGGCCACTGGTGGCAGTAGATTCGTAGCCATGATTCACCAGGTCGTCGTTCACCCAAACTTTTACTTCATCTCCCTTTGCTTCTATTACCATCTTATTCCATTCCCCCAGCGGTTTTTCCGAGTCGTCCGTTAAATTTTTAATTCGTCTTTTTCTACCTTCCGTAATCCCCCACTCTTCTTTTGGTCCTCTTCGGGCTTCCATATCCGGCACTTTGATATCTTCTACTATGCACCAGAAGTCCCCCGCATTTTCATGCATCATTTGCACTTCAATTGATTGGGGAAACATATCGTATAGCGCTCTGGGGGTAGAAGCATGAACCAAAACGCCGCAGTTTCCCGGTTCACCGGCAAAGCGGTATTCCAGCTCAAGGCGGTAGTTTTGAAAAGTATCTTCAGTAATTAAATGGCCACGCGGCTCGCCCAGGCTTACCAGCTTACCGTCTCTAACGATAAATGGTTTTTGTAAATTAGAATCATCATCCATTGCCGGTACATCCATGTACCAGCCGCTGAGATCTTTGCCGTTAAATAGAGTTACAGGGCCATTATCCTGGCAAGCAATGAAAAAGACTGCTGTGAATAATATTAAAATTGATTTGGTTTTCATGTTGACAAGTTAAAGTTGTTCTTTTACAAATATGTGATAGTTTGGCTAAATATTGTACGGAATTGCATAAAAAAAGGCTGCCCTCCATAGACAACCTTTGTTTTTGTTTTATTGCTTTCTTACCACCCTCCCGGCGATATGTACAAATTAAACGCGGTAGTAACATTATTACGCTGGAATGGAAAAGCCAAATACGGCTCCAATATAAAGTAACCGAATAAATTAATTCTTAAGGCTACTCCTGCACTAAATACCGGTATCCTTTCTCCTTCCTGGGGATCTTCTTGAAATTCTACGTTGTTTAGATCATCCCAGGCAATACCTCCATCGGCAAAAAGTACCAGATCTGAAAAAAGAAAACCTGAGGTAATCAATGCTAATCGATCCGCACCTGTAAACGGCAGTCTAATTTCTGCATTGGCCACCGCTATTTTTGTACCTACCAGTTGATTAGGGCTCAAACAATCTTCACCACTACATTCACTATTCCTTAAGTCATTAACTGTATACCCTCTTACAAAATAATTATTACCTAAATATAAGGGATACAGTGTCTCAGAATCATCACCATACCTTCCATAAAACATACCTCTTACAGCAAAGCTGAAAGGCTTGGCAAACCAGTACTTCCTATAATCGGCACTAATTGACCATAAATTGATATCACTAAAATAACGTTGCACTTCGAAGCGATAACGATTACCCATTAGGGGAGATGTTTGTCCCATTTGAGAATTATCTCCTACATAGGCAGCATATCCGCTACCAATAAACCGGGCGTCTCTTTGGGAAATATCGTATTCTTGCTCTGCAAATTTTATTCCTCCCGGAGTATAAAAATTGTTGATACTATCCAACTGATATCCATAGCGTGAATAGGTTAAACCGCCTTCTAATCTATGATTTACTGAAAAAGGATATTGTGTGAAAACAGTAAGCTGGTCTTCAAATACTCTTCTGACTAATTGTACAACATTTATTGGATTCTCAACATCCTGAATGGTGGTATCTGTTTGTTTTACAAAACCACCCCCACTACGGTAGGGTATGTGGCTAAATGCTGCCCCCCAATGCCAACGATTGGCCCTATTGATATAGGCTACCTGTCCCCCTATATCTTCAATTTGTCCATTAATTCTTAAAGTCGTGGTCAGGATATTTTTTTTCAAAATATCGCTAAACATAAAGCTTACCCCTCCGGCAAAGGAAGTACCAAATTGGTTGGCTCCTACGCCAACCCCTCTTGAGCTTACCATTTCCAGCTTAAAGCGAGGTTGGTAATTTTCCCGGTCAAACTGACTGGAAGCTGCCATAGGCGTAGATTCAAGATTTTCAGATACAATTTTGGCAGTTTGCCCACGCCTATCTAAGGGTGGCAATTGTGAAGCTGTCATGTCCACTTCGTTGCTATTTACTTCAAAGCGGGGAAAATCAGCAGCGTTAGCTTTATATAAGTGGTATTCTTCGTTTTTGTAAAGTGAATAAGCAATTTTATCTTCAGGGCCATTGACACTTAGCACGGGTGAATATTCTGTTACACCAATGATACCAGTGTAGTATTTGGTCATTTTATAAGTCTGATCTTCATCCATTCGGTATTCATACAGGTTTCTGAAACCATCCGAATTAGAAAGGAAAAAGATGGAATTACCATCAGCTGAATATTGGGGACTTATATTATTGGCTCCTTCAAATATATCAAGTGGCTCTACTTCTCCAGTATTCATATTATAAGTGCAAATCAGATATTTGCCATATTTATATTCTGATAAATCCGTTTGCGGTCCTCGGTCGGAAGCAAAAACTATTTTTGATCCATCTGGCGACCAGTCTGGCTGTAGGTCAGAATAATCATCATTAGTTAATCGTTGCACCTTATTATTTTCTAAGTCATAGAGGTACAAGTCGCTTTGTCCTTTTGATAAACCCGCTACTACAATTTTATTGCCATCGGGAGACCATGCTGGGTTTTTAAAAACCTCAACACCTGGTATAGTAATAGTTCTTTCCGTTTCTACATCTGCCAAATCTATTACCATCAACTTATTTCGCCCTCCTATAAAAGTAGTTAACACATATTTTCTGCTATCCGGCGAAAATGCCCCGGCCGATTCTAGGTAACTGTAGTCATCTACATAAGTTTTACGCACTGCTTTAGTAAGACGAGAAATAATTTCTCCTGTTTTTAAATTAGCCAGGTACACATCTATACTAATCACATTTCTATCGGAAATATAAGTTATATATTGTCCATTGGGGCTAATTACCGGAGAGTGAACTAACTCATGCTGCTCGGGCTTTTCCAATACTCGTTCACCTACCGGAGCAATTGTATCTTCAGCCAATGGCAGATAAGTTTCTTTTAAAGCTTGTGCCCAAATATTCCCTAATGTATCGGGCTTATACCCCAATAATGTATCCGTAGCACCTTCAAGTCCTTTATTGATCGTTTGTTTGATCATAGGCTTAATAATTCCATCACCCCAAATTCCTGTTAGAAAAGACCAGATCGCATGTCCATACCGGTAAGGAAAATATTCGCGTGGATTTTTTGAAATATCGGGTAATGAGGGGATGTTATCATTGGCCACCAGGTCGCGCATCCATATGGCAGTGTGAGTATCTGTATATCCCAGGGTCATATACTCCGGCAATCCTTCGATCATCCACATGGGCATGCGATTGAGTGAACCAATGTTCATTTCAGGATTGTCTTTGGCGAACCTGTATTGAAAAACGTGTACCATTTCGTGCCCAAGCACGTGATCTGTTGCAGCATTGGAAACTGTAATGGGCATTACAACCCTGGTTCTGAGTCCTTCGGTTACACCACCCAATCCAACTGAAATTCTTTGCTGCAGAATTGTAGTTTGCTTAAAGTCAGCCTGGTTGTTATAAATAATCAAAGGGTTTTTGTCAGGAAAAGTGTCAGTAAATATAGCCATATGGCGCTTATACCATCGCTCGCTGAGCTGAGCCAGCTTATTCAAATTATCCTCATCTTCCAGGTAATGGTAAATATCGAAATGCGGAGTTTCATATACCTTAAAATTAAGGTCTTCGTATTGCACCTTGTTTTTACCGAAATATTGAGCATATCCCAGATTGACAGTCAATAATATTATAAATGTTATTACCAGCTTTTTCATAATTAATAGGTTAAAAAGTAATTAAAAGCAAAAAAATTATGTTAATTTATGATTTAACATGTGGTAAAAAATTATGTTACACCTTTGGCCAAAAGTCTAAATAAATAGTGTAAAAACATATTTGCCTTTCGCCCGGTTAAAAAATTAATTAGTAATTTTTTAATTAAATAAAATTTTTTTACACATGGCTAATTACGCAGTAAGTACTCATCAACAAGATGATTGGATAGAAAAATTTGCACGCATAGGCTATGCTGCAAAAGGTGCTGTTTATGCACTTATAGGTGGATTGACATTGGCAGCAGCCTTAGGAATAGGTGGAGAAACAACTGACCGAAAAGAAGCATTTAACGAAATTTTAACCGCACCCTTTGGCCAGGTATTGTTAGGTATTGTGGCATTTGGTCTGATAGGTTTTTCCGTATGGAGAATTATTCAAGCTATCAAAGATCCGGAGAATGAAGGTAGTGAGGCGAAAGGAATTATCAAAAGAATTGGTTTCTTTGTCAGTGGTCTATTATATCTTGGTTTTGCTATTTATGCTGGTGTTATGATATTTGGTAGTGGCGGTGCAAGCGGCGGAAGTGGCGGTTCAGGAGGCAGTGGCGGCAAAGAGTTTTTTGTCAATAAATTACTGGAGCAACCTTTTGGCAGGTGGCTGGTTGCCATAGTGGCATTGATAATCATTGCCAAGGGAGTGGCTCAGTTTTGGAAAGGTTTTTCCGGAAAGTATAACGATGATGTTAAAGACGCTCAAGTAGAGCCTAAAGTGAAAAAAACCTACGATACTCTAGGAAAATTAGGTTACTTATCTCGCGGTGTTGTGTTAGTAATCATTGGAGTATTCTTTTTTCTGGCAGGTATAAATGCCAACCCGAGTCAAACCAAAGGAACTGAAGGGGTATTTAATTTTCTTAGCCAATCAGGCGGTCCCTGGTTAATGGGGCTTATTGCATTAGGCCTTTTGGGTTATGGCATTTTTATGTTTGTACAAGCAAAATATAAAACTATTAATCCTTCTTCTTAAAAGAATATTAGAAGTTGATAATAAAAGAGGAGTTATTAAATTTTAACACCTCTTTTATTTTGTTAAATACTACGTACTTCTGCTTCTCTTTCTATTTTTTTCACAAGTCCTTGCAGCACCTTTCCTGGTCCACATTCTATAAAATTCTTAGCTCCTTCCGAATACATATTCTGCACTGTTTGAGTCCAACGTACCGGAGCTGTTAATTGAGCAATCAAATTTTGCTTAATCATTTCAGCATCTGTGGCCGGTTTAGCATCTACATTTTGATATACCGGACATATTGGCTTAGAAAAGTTGGTATTATCGATTGCTTGAGCCAATTCTTCTCTTGCAGGTTCCATCAAAGGAGAATGGAAAGCCCCACCTACAGGCAAAGGCAGCGCTCTTTTTGCACCGGCTTCTTTCATCTTGTTTATGGCAATTTCGATACCTTTATGCGACCCGGAAATTACTAACTGGCCGGGGCAATTGTAATTTGCGGGCACCACGACTTCATCAATTTCGTTACAGATTTTTTCTACAACATCATCAGCCAATCCTAAAATTGCTGCCATGGTAGATGGATTTGCTTCACAGGCTTTTTGCATCGCTTGTGCGCGTTTACTTACCAGTTTGAGGCCATCTTCAAAATTAAGAGCTTTGTTGGCTACCAAAGCAGAAAACTCTCCTAAAGAATGGCCAGCTACCATCTCAGGCCTAAAATCGTCAGTAATGGTAGCCAGTATTACCGAATGCAAAAATATGGCTGGTTGGGTAACTTTAGTTTGTTTCAAATCTTCTTCTGATCCGGTAAACATTATTTTAGTGATCTCAAAACCTAAAATTTGATTGGCAGACTCAAACAACGTTTTGGCCTTGGATGAGCTTTCATACAAGTCCTTTCCCATACCGGAAGATTGCGAACCTTGTCCGGGAAAAATATATGCTTTCATAAATAGGAGTTTTAAATAAAATGAAGAGCAAAATTATAAAAAATATTGAGGCCGCCTAAAGGTAATAAATTAAATAAAAATCCTGCCTCATTCCAAGGCAGGATTTTAAATTCATTGAAGTAATTTATCTAATTTGCTTCATCATCCAACACATGGATCCATCCTTTAATTTCTTGCATTTTTTGCTTTGGATTAAGTACATCAAAGGTAACTTCGGCGAGGTAATAATAAATTCCTGAACTCACCGGTTCTCCTGAATTAGTTTCACCATTCCAATTTACAAAATTAGTTTGCTCCAGGTTTGATTGTCTTTCCGAATCATAAACTTCAGCCCCCCAGCGATTAAACACTTTAAACGTAACACTTTCCACGAACCAGGGACAAATTTGTTCCGAACTATTGGTTATTGCTCTAAAAATATCATTTTTTCCATCTTCATTGGGGGTAATCACATTAGGAAAAACCAACTGAGGGCAATTGTCTTTACAAATTATTTCAGATCTTTCACTTTCATTACCCGACCTGTCTATCGCTGAAATTTGATAACATCCTGCAAATGACGGTAAATTATCATGGATAAAAAAAGTATCTCGTGTAAAAGCAATTTGTTCAAAAGTCCCGTCTTCTCCGGTAGAAGAGAAAAATACGTTATAACCACGAATATCATCGTCACAATCGCCCGTAAGATCAGGAGACCAGATAAGGGTATTAGTAAAATCATTGAAATCACATAATTGCTGACTCATAAATTCCTCGCATTCATCAGGACTGTTAAAATCATTAAAGGCAATATCAATAGGAGTACAAGGAGGTATGGTGTCGTTTGGTTGAGCACATGCTCGTTGAGATTTATTGAGCAGGGGATCTAATATTATTGGGTTTCCATAAGTTCCTCTGGTTTCGATTACATAGCAATACTCATCATCCTCATTTAATTCTTGATTGGTGGCTGATCCATCGTCTAAATAAAAGAAGCCATTTTCAAGTACATTAATACTATCAATTAAAACTAATGCCCCCGGATCGGAATCGTTTACCCGATCCCTGTATATTAGATGCATTGGATATTCTGTTGCTTCATTGGACCATGGTACTTCGGCTTGCCATTCCAACCCAATGAAACCTACTTGTGGTGACAATTCTAACCTTACTGAGGATGCTACTGCTGAAGTATCCACCAAAGTTCCATTGGCATCTTTTAATTCTAAGTAGTAATTATAAGCTAAATCTAAAGTATTTAGACCAGTATCATTATAAATTGTGTCATTTTCACTGATCCCGGAAGCTATTTGACTACCCCCTCCGAGTGTTCCTATTAATCCGGTTGCCCTGTATAAATCATAAGTGTAAGGTGGTGGAAAAGCAACACCATCTATTTCAAGAGGAGTCGTCCATTTTACCATTATTTCACCATCCGATTCACCGGTTTTTTCAACCGAAACATTGGTTATCACCGGACTGGTAATTTCAATGTATTCACATATTTCTTCTGAAACAATACTTTCACCTCCTCTGGGACTTGGAAATACTGCGACTAATCTATAGCAATAATTAGCTCCAAAACTTAAACCAATACCATTATTATCATCTATAAAATCACTTTGCCCTATCGGTACAGTATTTATTAATTCATATCCTGCGCCTTCCCGCATTCCTATCTCACAGGCATCAGGTATAAAAGGATTACTTCCTACTCTTCGCCAAATTTGCATGGTAGCTGCCCCATCACATTCATAGTCGTCCCAACTAATTCTAATAGACCTATTGGTGACTTTTGTAGCTGTAAGTCCTTCTGGTGCCGGCCCTACCACTTCAATGTTCCAGGTATCAAAAGAAGCCAAGTTAGGAGTACCATCATCCGTAGCTTTTACTCTTACTTGATAAGGATTTTCTCGCACATGTGCACAAACTGTTTGCCAATTGAAAGTGATTTTAGCGGTATCGCCTTGGTAAGGATCTTGGTTTATTTCAAAAAAGGGTGTATAGGTGGCGCGAGAAACATCAAGATTATAAACAGCTCCAAATGATTCTAATTTTACATTATCTCCATCAGGGTCAATGGCTATGAAGTCTTTTTCTACTAATGCACCGGCTACTACACAAGTATCTTCAGGTAAAAAAATTTCCGGTGGTTCATTGTCACATTCGTCTACAATCACCTGCATATCCCGAGTTACATATCCTAATCTCACCCACCGGTCACCAATTTGTCTCCATTCTTCTACAATAAAAGCTAAATTATACTCCCCTGCCATACCCGGAGAATTCCACATTAAATCACCTGTTTCAGCATCCAGTGAAAATAAAGTGGGGGTAGAACCATCTTGTTGAGTACCACCAAATTGAGAATCATTGGGATAGCGATAATTGGCAACAGGCTGATCGCGATTTTGCTTGGGTATAACTAATTTATAAGACAAGCTATCGCCATCTACATCATAAGCGCCAGGATTATGCATAAAAAGTTTATTGGTACAAGCTCCATCAATGGGTGGAATAGTAAGTACAGGGGTATTGTTGCATCCTAATAAAGGATCGATAATTATGGTAGTTTCAATATAAAAAGGCGTGTCTACAGATCTATCCATGTTAACAACATTGGCATTCCGATTAAATTCACGGAAGGTAATAGTATAGGTGCCTGGCCCGGGAAAAGTATGATTTTCAAGAAATATATTTATCGCGACTTCATTGCCCAGGTCCTGCTTTAAGTTGAAATCCCTGGTATCCAATCGTATTACAGTGCCATCACCAAAATTGATTTCTCCACCGCCAAACTGCACCTGTGAGCCGGTATCCGTGTATCCTGTAATGGTAAATTGATAAGAATAGGTTTGGCAATCGATCAGAGTAGCAGTGATTTCACCTGCTCGTATATGTGTGCCATATAAAGGGCCAAAAACACCACTTATAAACAATAATGCCAATAGTGTAAAATTAATAATAGATTTCAAATTCTTTTCTTTTATGCCTTAAAACTTACCTACTAATGCGCTATATCCATCAAAAACAAATAAGAAATTGCAATGTTTCTAATATTTAAATTCTAACGATATCTACACAAAAAAAGATATACCATATCTAAATTAAATCATTTGCCTCACAATTTCAATTAAAATCTTACCTATTCTTAAAAAAGAAGAAGGATTTCCCAACAAAACTAATAAACAGACAAATTACTATTTGATTATCTTAACTAATTTAAATATTTATGATTTAATGATAATTTAGAATAATTGTAAATTATATTTTATAATGAGCTTTATCATTGTTTTGTACTATGGTGCAATTTAGATTTGCATAGTACATTAATATATTAAATTTTAAAATGATTGAATAAAGCATATGAGTTGGTTTTCAAAAACATTCAACAGTTCGATAGGCAAAAAAACTGTGATGGCCTTAAGTGGGTTATTTCTGATTATATTTCTTATAGGTCACGTGTCTGGTAATACTCTCCTATTTAAAGATGATGGTGGAGAAGCCTTTAACCGCTACGCGGAATTTATGACAACAAATCAATTGGTTCAAGTATTGCGTTGGCTTACAGCTACTAGTATTTTGGTTCACATTATTTATTCTGTGGTACTTACTTACAATAACAGAAAAGCAAGAGGTGTTGGTTATGCAGTAAGCAATGCCAATCAAAATAGCACCTGGACCTCCAGAAATATGATGGTGTTAGGTATAGTGATTTTAGTTTTCCTTGCCGTTCATTTACGTTCTTTTCTTTACGAAATGAAGTTTGGGGATGTTCCTATGGTGCAATATGAAGGTACTGACGAGATTAAAAATCTTTACGCTATTGTAGTAGAGGCTTTTAGTAGCCCCTTTTATTCTGGATTTTATGTGTTTTGCATGCTGTTTTTAGCATTACATTTATTTCATGGTTTTCAAAGTACTTCCCAAACATTGGGATTCCGTCATCCAAAATACAATACATTTATCAAAAGATTAGGTTATGGTTTTGGTGTGATTGTATGTTTATTATTTGCGTATATGCCAGTTCATATCTATCTTAAAACACTATCATAATTATGAAGTTAGAATCGAAAATTCCTGAAGGTCCTTTAGCAGAAAAATGGACCAAACACAAATTTAATCTGAAGCTAGTAAATCCTGCCAATAAAAGAAAATACGATATAATTGTAGTTGGTACAGGTTTAGCTGGTGCCTCCGCAGCTGCATCCCTGGCTGAATTGGGATATAATGTAAAAGCTTTTTTCTACCAGGACAGTGCCCGTCGGGCTCACAGTATTGCAGCACAAGGTGGTATCAATGCATCTAAAAATTATCAAAATGATGGTGATAGCGTGTATCGCTTGTTTTATGATACTGTGAAAGGTGGTGATTATCGCTCCAGAGAAGGCAACGTGTACCGACTGGCTGAAGTAAGTGGTAATATTATCGATCAATGTGTTGCACAAGGAGTTCCATTTGCCAGAGAGTATGGCGGTTTACTCGACAATCGGTCCTTTGGTGGAGCCCAGGTATCCAGAACATTTTATGCAAGAGGACAAACCGGGCAACAGCTTCTATTAGGAGCATACGGTGCTCTCAGCCGTCAGGTAGCTAAAGGTAAAGTGAAATTATATTCCCGTACAGAGATGGTAGAACTGGTAATGGTAGATGGTAAAGCTCGTGGAATTGTAAGCCGTAACATGGTAACAGGTGCTGTGGACTCGCACAGTGCTCATGCTGTTCTTTTAGCCAGTGGTGGATATGGCAATGTATTCTTCCTTTCTACCAATGCAATGGGTTGTAATACCTCAGCAGCGTGGAGAGCGCATAGAAAAGGTGCACTTTTTGCCAATCCTTGTTTTACTCAAATTCACCCCACTTGTATTCCAGTACATGGCGAACAACAATCAAAACTAACCTTAATGTCGGAATCGCTACGAAACGACGGTCGTGTTTGGGTACCTAAAAGCAAAGAAGATGCAGAGAAAATTAGAAGTGGAAAATTAAGTCCTAATGATTTAAAAGAAGAAGACAGGGATTATTACCTGGAAAGAAGATATCCTTCTTTTGGCAACCTGGTACCACGAGACGTAGCCTCCAGAAATGCTAAAGCCGTTTGTGATAAAGGATATGGAGTAGGAACTGGATTGGCAGTATATCTTGACTTTGCAGATGCAATAAAAAGAGATGGAAAAAGCACCATTTCTGCCAAATATGGCAATTTATTTCAAATGTACGAAAAAATCACAGGTGAAAATCCTTATGAAGTACCCATGATGATCTATCCTGCTGTGCATTACACCATGGGTGGGCTTTGGGTAGACTATAATTTAATGACCAATTTACCCGGATTGTATGCGCTTGGCGAATGTAATTTCTCCGATCATGGAGCCAATAGATTGGGGGCCAGTGCATTGATGCAGGGATTAGCAGATGGTTATTTTGTAATACCTTATACAATTGGCGACTATTTGTCTGGTTTGTCATACGACAAAGTAAGCACGGATGCTCCTGAATTTAAGGAAGCTGAAAAAAATGTAAAAGAGCGCATCCAAAAATTGCTTTCAACCAATGGTACTCGTACGGTAGATGAGTTTCACAAAGCATTAGGTAAAATAATGTGGGATAAATGTGGTATGTCGAGAAGTGCTGAAGGTTTAAAAGAAGCTCGGGAACAAGTGAAAAAACTTCAGAAAGACTTTTGGAAAGATGTAAAAGTATTAGGTACAAACGATGAACTGAACCAGTCGCTAGAAAAAGCTATGCGTGTAGCTGATTTTATCGAACTGGGTGAATTGATGATTGTAGATGCATTACAAAGAGAAGAATCTTGTGGTGGACACTTTAGAGAAGAGTTTCAGACAGAAGAAGGTGAAGCACTGCGAAACGACGACAAATTCTCTTATGTAGCGGCATGGGAATACAAGGGTGAAGGACAGGATGAAGTATTGCATAAAGAAGATTTGGAATTCGAATATGTTAAGCTTACCCAAAGAAGTTATAAATAAAAATCTGATTTTCTACTAAGAAACAATAAGAATATGAATTTTAAATTAAAAATATGGCGTCAAAAAGATGCTAAAAGTAAAGGGCAGCTGAAAACTTACGAAGTAAAAGATATATCATCAGGTTCTTCATTTTTAGAAATGCTCGATATTTTAAATGAAGAATTGGCAAAAAAAGGAGAAGATCCTGTTCATTTTGACCACGATTGTCGTGAAGGTATCTGTGGCTCCTGTAGTTTATATATTAATGGTAGACCTCATGGCCCGGAGACAGCAATTACTGTTTGCCAATTGCACATGCGTAGTTTTAAAGATGGAGATACTATAGTAATTGAACCATGGCGAGCAAAAGCCTTCCCGGTGATCAAAGATTTGGTGACTGATAGAAGTTCGTTTGAGCGAATTATGCAAAAAGGTGGATATGTATCGGTAAATACCGGTGCTGCCGTAGATGCCAACGCGATTCCTATTAACAAAAAGAATGCTGATTTGGCTTTTGATGCTGCGTCGTGTATAGGGTGCGGTGCTTGCGTGGCAGCCTGTAAAAATGCCTCAGCCATGCTTTTTGTTTCGGCTAAAGTATCGCAGCTGGCCTTGCTACCCCAGGGACAAGCAGAACGGAAAAGAAGGGCAATTGCTATGGTAGAGCAAATGGATGAAGAAGGATTTGGTAATTGTACCAATACAGGCGCTTGCTCGGTAGAATGTCCGAAAGAAATAAGTCAGGAAAATATTGCCAGACTCAATGCCGAGTATTTATCTGCATCTTTTACTTCTAAAGAAACAGAATAGATTTTATAAAGCTTTTAATTAATTCTTTCATGAAAAATGGCTACTTTAAACATGTAGCCATTTTATTTTGTATCCTAATATATATTTACCAAATCAGACGTAGATTGAATCCTCTCTATTTCACCAACTTCTAATAATTCCTTCATTCGCAAAAGCGATTCGATATAATAATAATCTGCATAGTTGAGCGGCACATCAATTTCACCACCATGTGGTTTAGAACCAACACTGTGCATCAAGATAAAATTTTTATTTTCCCCAAGTGATGCCCTGTATTCTTCACTACTTAAACTCCTTATGATTTTTTCGGCAGCATTCACATATTTGCTGCTATCTTCACCCGCAGTATACTGGCTCAATTCTAAAAGTGCTGATGCCATTATTGCTCCCGCGGAAGCATCTCGTTCCTCTTCAGGAATATTAGGTGCATCAAAATCCCAATAAGGAACATAATCTTCCGGTAAATTAGGATGATCTAAAAGAAAGGAAGCGATATTTTGAGCATGCGTGAGATATTTTAGGTCTTTTGTCTCACGAAACATCATGGTGAAGCCGTAAAATCCCCAGGCCTGTCCCCTAGCCCAAGATGATTCATCTGCAAAACCCTGGTGCGTCATTTTAGCTATTGGTTCACCAGTAATGGTGTCATAATCAACCACGTGCCAGGTGCTGTAGTCATCTCTGTAATGATGAAGTATGGTAGTATCAGCATGTGATAAAGAAACCTCTGTATATCGTTGATCACCACCAGCCGCTGTAGCCCAAAAAAGATATTCCAAATTCATCATATTATCGATGATTACCGGAAATTGCCAATCTCCGTGATCCCAAGATCGGATGCATCCTACATTGGGATGGAAACGAGAAGTTAATGATTTAGCCCCTTGCAATAAAATTTCTTTGTACGCTTTGTCACCGGTTATTCTATAGGCATTGCCAAAGCTATTATAAAGCATAAAGCCCAAATCGTGGGTATTCACATTATTTTTATTGTCTTCGAGTGGTGCAGTACGAGCCATAGCAGCTTTTTTCAATGATTCATCCCCGGTATATTCATATAAATACCACAAACTTCCTGGAAAAAACCCACTGGTCCAGTCTCTGATTTTAATGGTTCTAATGGTATCATTTTTTATTGTTCGCGGATTTTGAGTGGAATCTGGTAAAGCTTTTAACATTCCTTGGTATTGCTCTACGGCAAATTCAAGACTTTCTTCCACTACTTCTGCTATAGGCTGTTCTTTTTGTTCCTGCTGAGTAGCGCAGGCGTAAAATAGAAACAAAGTAATTATTAATACAAAATTTTTGTTCATATAATTTTCGGTTTAATATATTGTGATCATTTGAGAGCTAAATTATAGATAATTTTATAATATTGCTAGTTCAATAACCAATAAGATTTTTTAATTATACAAGAATTGCAAAATTATGCAAGTTGAGGTCAAGTCCGTAGTTAATTGCCCGCATTGTAACTTTAAAAAAGAAGAAATAATGCCCACAAACGCTTGTCAATTCTTTTACGCATGTGAAAATTGCAAAAAAATACTCAAACCAAAAAAGGGCGACTGTTGCATATTCTGTTCTTATGGCACAGTTCCTTGCCCTCCTATCCAAATGAACGATCCATGTTGCTGAATATGATTTTATAAATAGCCACTTTTAAAGCAAATAAATGCAAATCTTTATT
>CAZQEZ010000051.1:0-29658 GCA_964592475.1 uncultured Roseivirgaceae bacterium | reverse complement strand
TTATTTGATTAAAGCCAAAATGGACGGAAAAATAAAGACAAAAAGAATAATAAAAGTAGAATAGCCAGCAGGTAACACTCAATAGGGGCATGTGGTAATTTAAACTTTTTTACATTTACTCAAAATCGCAACGGCAATTGAAAATGATTTGATCATGGTGACCGAAAACAAAAATGAATTTGGAAGAATTTTTGGGATAAAACTTGAGAATTGGGTGGACAGATCGAAATAAGTACTCTTGCCAATTGCACCTAAGAAAACATGAGGCGGACAGTGTTTTACGCAAGGTTCGCTCTTCGTGGCTACCTTTGTCACTGGCGGACAGGTAATTGCTTTGAAATGTCTCACGTTTCTTAGCTGCGAAACGTTAGCGGTCAGGCAAGAACGACAACAACATAACGGATGGGTAAAGTTTAAATTAACATACATCCCTTTAAACTATTAATATTTTAATCATGAAAAATTTTCAAACAAAAAACCAAGAGTCTCAAGAAATCATTGAATTAACAAAGAAGTTTGAAGTAGAGGAACTTGAAGAAAGAGTTGAATTTGGTAAATGGACTGGATCCGCAGAAACAGGTGCTAATCAAAAGGACGGAGTTTACGGAAAATTCACTCTATCCAAAACATTCTAAATTAAGATTTTCTATTTTTCAAATTAGACCTATTTTAGGTCTAATTTGTTTTTTTATATTATAAATTTATGCGAAATATTTTATGTTTATTATTTGTTGGGATGCAATACTTGTCTTATAGTCAGGTAGTTAATGGAATTATTACAGATAACTTAACGTCAGAACATATACCATTTGTTCATATTTATTCGGAGAAATACAAATTAGGGACTCTTTCGAATGCTGAAGGAAAATTCAGCTTGCAAATACCTAAACAATTACAATCAAGCACCCTCAAATTAGTTTTTTCCCATGTTTCTTATGGCAGTCATGAGCAACTATTGAAGGTCAATGAGTTTAATCATGTTTCACTTTTATCTGAGAATATATTATTGGATGAAGTCATTGTTGAAAATGAAGCGTTCAAAATGGTACTGGAAACAGTTGATATTCTTCAAAAGGATGAAGCTATATTTGGGAGAGCTTTTTATAGGCAAATCTCCTATCACGATACAATTGCAACAGAATTTGTTGAAGCATTTTATGATATTGCTGCAAATAGGAATAAAATCACAAAAATCAAACAAAAGCAAGCTAGGTTTGCAAGAAGGAAAACTACAGCTAATAAACCATTTATGATTTATCAAAATTTTCCATACGCAACAACTATGATTAAAATGATTACTTCAGAAAATACTTCCATAATTACTCCTTTTTCTGACAGGGGACTAGAAATGTATTCTTTTGAGATTAAAGAAAGGTATGAGAATAATGAAGAAACATATGTTGTTATTAATTGCACACCACCTGATTTGAATCAAAGTTTGGATAATTTAATTTTTATGGATGTTAAGCTAACTTATTCTCCAAGTAAGAATCGGCTTGTAGAATATGATGTTATAATTAATGATGGATTAGGTAATGAGGATATTACTGGAATAGATGATAGTGTTAATGTGAAAATTGAAAATTCTCAGTACCGGTGGAAGGTTTTATACGGTGATAAGACTGGTTTTATTAATCAAATTAGAACTTCTTATTCTTACGACTTTTGGATTGGTAACACTAAATATCCATCCGCGGTATATTCTAATTTTTTTATCTACGAAAACACAGGAAGAAAAATAAGAGGTCTTTCCGAACCAGCCTTAGATGTGCTGACCATAGACAATATTGAAGATGCGAAATATAGACCTCGATTTTGGAATAAAAATCCAATTATCAAAAGAACTGAAAAGGAAGAAAAAATAATACAAACCTTCGAAGCAGAAAATGCTTTTGGAAGTTATTTTAAGTAAAAAAAGGAAAAAAGTCCATTAATTTAAAATGATTTATTTGTTATTAGTTGTTTTTTTATGTACGCTAAATGATTTTAACTAAACAAGGATGTTAGTAGACCGAATTTTTAACATAGCTTTAAAACAAATATTTAAATCATGGAAAAATGAAAATGTGAATTAACTAAAAATATTATATTTAACTAAAGTGTTTGATAAGTAGGTGCTTGAAGAATGAGTTGAGTTTGGTAAATTAAAATTTCTAAAAGATACTGAATCAAAAAAAACTGCTTCCAAAACTGAAATCCAAATCACATTTTAATGAGTTTGACAAAAGTGGTAGAATTCAAAAACAACCCTGATTCTAATAAACAAAAAAGTAGGAATAATCAAGTTTGAAAAAAATAGAAGCCTAACTTAAATGGGATGGGTTAGTCTTAATAAAAAAATTACATCCCTACTAACTATTAATATCATATAATATGAAAAATTATGAAAATCTAAATTCTAAAGACCTCTTTGTATTAGCTGACAAATTTGAAGTAGAAGAACTTGAGGAAAGAGTTGAATTTGGTAAGTGGGATTTTGATAACCCTACTCACCCAGGACCCACCAACCCAAACCCACCAATTGAAATAGAGTATTAACTCTAAAGAGCAATTATTAAGGTTTAATTTAGCTAAAATTTAAGACTATGCGGTCAAAAATTTATCGATTACTTAAAATAAAATTTGACCTTAATTAAATAGTCAAATCTCAATTAATTTAAATAATAATTATTCATAATGCTTTATGTGAAAACAACAAATCTAGCACCTATTCACCCACTAAATTAATTACTGTTTCTTAACTCTATCATTATTCCCAGTTACTAAGTTTCTGTTTTTCTATGTTGTTTATTTTTTCATTGAATATCATAAAAACTTGAGAAAAACACAATAGGCTTACAGCTTACCCCTATTTTCATCTATAATCGCCTGATATGGTTAGGTGTAGGATTAATTATTTTACTGAGTTCCTATTTTGGCTTTAGCTTTCAGCAGAAAAACAAAAAAGTAAAGGCTGAGAAAAAGGTGGATGCTATAAAAAGAGAGGCATTTATTTTACCAAAAGTGACTATTAATTTTTCCTCTTCCACCGCATGGAAGCAATTTATTAGCTTTTTCTATATCAATTTCTTGAGCATCATAAAAAGCACCACTTTCAAAATTCTGATCATTTTCAGTTTACTGATGCTCATTTCAAACTTGGTAGGTGGCTTTGAATATTATGGTCTACAATCTTATCCGGTGACCTATAAAATGCTGGATATTATTTCCAGTGTTTCAGGATTATTTACTATCATCATAGTAGTATTCTTTAGTGGAGAGCTGATCTGGAGAGATAAGGACAATAACATCAATGAAGTAATAGATGCCACTCCGCATCAATCTTTTATTTCACTCATTGCCAAGGTTACTCTAGCTTAGTAAGTATCACAATTTTTCTTTATGCATTCTTTGTGTTGAGCGTGGTTCTTTATCAATTAGGCTCCGGTTATACCAGAATTGAGTTGGGTTTATACTTTAGTGATTTTTTCATTACCTATTTGGGCTATTATATTATCACCAGCATGGTAATGGTGTTGATTCATGCCATGGTCAGCAATAAATATATTGGCTACTTTATCTCTATACTACTCATTTTTGCACTAGATATTCTTTTATTAATTGCTGATGTACAGAGCAATATGATTTCTCTTGGAGCCACTCCCTGGATTACTTATTCTGATATGAACGCTTTTGGTCCTGCTTTAATCAGTTCCATTTGGTTTAATTTATACTGGATTTCTTTTGCTCTTATTTGCTTGTTTTTGGCAACAATGATCTGGAAAAGAGGAACGCAAGCCAACTTTAAAGAAAAGCTAGGGCTTATCAAAAAAGGAATCCCAATAGGTACTCCCGATCTTTTAATTGCCGGAATAGCCATAGAAAATAATTTTTAGTTAATTAATTACTAATAACCAAAAGCATTATCAGCCTATTAAGGAATTGGTAACGAATAATTGGAAGAAATAATAAGTACAGGACTACAATTGAGTCTTAAAGCATAATCCCCAAGCTCCGGCCAACTCTGACTACGCTTTATTGCCTGGTCATTAGCTTTTATTATGAAACAATAATGCGGTAATGGTACCGTTTAATTTTAAATTTGCAAAAGTGAAAAAAGGTTGCAAAATATATAAAGTTAATTCAATCCTGTCCATTTTTGGACTTGTATTGTTGTTTTTACTTTCACCTTGCAAGGTTAGAAACTACATTCAATCTGAATTAGGGATTCCTCAAACCAAAGTTCTAAACAAGAGTCAATCGACAATTTCCCAATCAAATTGCCTTAATTTTGATGTTTTTGAAATTGTTCAATCAGTCTCAAAACTAACCATTCAGCAACCAGACTTATTTGTTTATGAATCTTTCAATTTGGGATTCACACCTGATTTACTAAACCTATCATTTTATCCTATCTCATCAAGAAACCAAACGGTTTCTGTAATTCCCTTGTATATTTTATATCAAAATTTTAAGGTTTATTCGTAATTGATTTTCTGTTCAAGAAAAATTTAAAATAGTCATACGGCTACATATTATCAATTAAAAATAAATCATAATGAAAAACATAAAAAACGATGCAGGGCTTATGGCCTTAGCAGTAAGATTAGTAATTGGCTGGACGTATTTTTCAGCCTTTTGGAGAAGAACCATTCTAGTAGATAAGCTTGACCCAGAATTAGCGGGTTATATTGGCACAAAATTTAATGCTTTTTTACCCAACGCCATAGGTATAAAACCAATTATACAATATTTAGTGGAAAATCCTGATGCACTATGGATTAATATGGTGATCTTCACCATTGTTGAAGGTATTGTAGGTTTGTTTATTATATTCGGTTTGTTTACCCGAATAATGAGTATTAGTGTTTTTGGGTTAGCAATGGGAATTCTTTTAGGTTCTGGATGGATTGGCACAACTTGTCTTGACGAATGGCAAATAGGAGTGTTAGGAATTGCTACAGGTTTCGTTTTGTTTTTAACGGCAAGCGGAAAATACTCAATCGATAATTATCTAATAAAAAATAATTTTCCAATCACCAAAAAGAAATGGTTTGCTTGGTTGGGTTCAGGTATGTTGCCTATAAAGGAAAGTGTTTTTCCGAAAGTTGTTTTAATAGGTTCGCTATTTATTTTTGGAATGACTTTAATGACAAACCAAATATTTCACGGTGGAGTATGGGGAACACTGCACAATAAATCGGTAAAGCCAAAACTTGAAATTACAGAAGGTGAAATTGATGGTGATAAGCTCTCATTTGATGTTTACAGGACTGAAGGAGTAGATGTTTATGGTTCTTGGGTAATTAGTGTAGAACTTTTTGATGAACAAAATAATAAAGTACTTCAATATTCCCAGGAAGACTTAGCTTCTTTACCCAGTGCAAGTATTTCAAATTATTATGTAGCAAAAATAAAACCAGGAAAGCGTAGTTTGATTGTGCCATTAGGTGCAAAAGCAAAATTGAATTTGCATGATAAAACCTTATCAAGTTTGACTCAAGGAACATACACATTGAAAATGACTGACATTAGCGGTGCTTATTGGGAGCACAAGATTAAAAAATAACGCATAATCGTGGATGGCCGTAGGCCATAAGCTCACAGCCTGCCCCGATCCATTAGCCATCGGGGGGGTGCCGCTCACAATTTATCACCTACCAAAGGTCGGGACCACTGTACCCTTCAATTCCTCAGGGCAGGCCAGGAGGGTCTCGTACCTGCCTTTGGCAGACAGGTACAGCGGTTCATCGGATTTGAGGTTGCGTTTTTAGATAGTACGAAAGCATAGATTCGTAGCCTACTTATGCAGCATTAAAATTTCCTCAGACACTCTTTCTAAACAAGAACTTATCACTTACCTTTGACGTTAGTAAAATGAAGCAAAACTAATGATTAAAGCATTTGGTGATAAGGAAACCAAAGAATTTGGAAAGGTAGACGATCCAAAAAACTGCCAAACGAAATTCAAAGTATTGCAAGAAGAAAACTAAGAATGATCAACAATGCTCAAAATATTAATGACCTAAGAATTCCTCCGGCAAATCATTTGGAAAAATTACGAGGAGACTTGGTTGATTATTACAGCATCAGAATAAATACACAGTGGAGAATAATTTTTCAATGGGATAACAATGATGCATATAAAGTAAAAATAACTGATTACCATTAATCCTTTACAACATGGATAAACTTAACAATATTCACCCCGGAGAAATTCTTAATGAAGAGTTTCTTTTGCCAATGGAAATTTCCGCTTATCGATTATCCAAAGAAACCTTTATACCTCAAACCAGGTTAAGCAAAATCATCAAAGGCAATAGACGAATAACGGCAGATACTGCCTTAAGACTTGCAAAGTTTTTTGGAACAACTCCCAAATTTTGGTTGGGCCTTCAGGATGATTATGACCTGGAAGAAGAGCTTAATCAAAAAAGTAAAGAGTTTGAAGAAATAAAAACACTAAAAAATAGCGTATAATCGTGGATGGCCGTAGGCCATAAGCTTCCCGATCCATTATCCATCGATATCCATCGGGGGTGCACCTCTCACAATTTATCCCGTACCAAAGGCAGCCCCGAATGAAATTCGGGGCAGGTTTGCGGCTTGCTAACAGGCTTCACCAACCCGTCCGTCAATTGACGGAGACTTGCACCCATCGTAAAAGCCTTAGCTTTCGCTTCAAAAGCCATTCTTTTTTCTTCACCCACTTGCCTATACCTTTTTTCAAGATGTTGTTCAAATGTTGTAATTGAGCTACTTTTTTCCATCTTTCTTTTGTTTGTTCTTTTCTTCCGTTGGGCAGCACCCTAGTACCACTCAACAGTCAAATCACTTAACGCAACATCTAATGTGGTAGGAATGATTATTATAACAACTTCGGCATTCAACCAAAATGGCAATCAGAACCAATATTATTACACAAATAAAGATAAAAACAAAATGTATTCCGGAGTATTAGGTAATCTGGTTGCTTTCGGTGCAAAGTCTCTTTTCAAAGAAATCATGAAGGGAATGTGTATTTTATTGTAAATACACAAATCGTTTGCAGCAAAAAGCCCAATTGAATAATCGAAATTTTTATGAATAAAAGGTTCTTTTACATAAACTTTGAGATCAATCCACTCAAAATTTCATTTAATCTTACTTATTGGAAAAAATTTGAAAAAAAATAATCAATTTTATGAATTATTAGAATAACCTAATTGATATTATATTAAAAAATAAATATTGCAAAGGGCGTTCCTCTATTTTCGGAATATTACGCCCCGCATATTTCTGCAATTCAATGGATAAAAACATAATTCTTTTAAGCTTTAAGCTTTTCAATGTAGTTCCAAAGTCCTCTCACGCGGTCAATCCTGACTATATCAAAACTCTTAAATTTGGCTTTGTGGCAGATCCCTATGCTGCCTATGCTCTGGAGGACTTAATAGAAATAATAAAAAATGGAAACCTAACCAGCGGGCAGCTCAATGCTACTTTTCACAAATCATGGCAGGTTATACAAAATAGCAGTCGAGAAGAATTATTTATTCATCAAATACTTCACTACCTGACTACTTACGGCAGCAATTTTGAATCCGATTATGTATATTTTCCAGCTGAAAAATTGGAAATACCTGAGCTCACTAAAATTCCGATCAAAGTAGTGAAGGGAGTAACAACCGATGAACTGATTAAAAAATCACTTCATCTACTTACCAGTGGCATTGCTTTAGATGAAAAAACCATCGATGACCTTTTATCTCTTTTGGCTGAATTGAAATATGCGTTTGAATCAGTTGATCACATCAGGAATAAAGAAGCACAGGTTAAAATAATCGCTCAAACAGGAATATTTCCCTCTCATCCTGTGCAATTTCTAAGGTTTTTGGTTTTTTTGGCGACTAAAAGTACTTTACTTATCAAAAACTTGGATACCATAGCAGCCATTAAAAAAGAAAAAATTAATATCTCTGCCCAGGTAAATGAATTCGGGCTTCACAGATGTGCAGAAATTTTTAATCGATTTAAACCAATATGGCTTGCATTTAAATCAAATGAAAATAATAAATCCGTAATAAACGAGATAAGCCGCCTATCGAAGCGCTTCCACCAACCCCTTTCTGATGATATCTTGAATTTAGTCACAAGTATTCAATATGCTGATAGTGAAATTATAGAGGCATTAAAAAAGGTGAATAATTTCAGGAAGATAAGGCTTCTACATGCACTCAATACCCGGCTTAATCAGGCTGATGCATTTTTGTACCGCATAAGAAACGGTAAAGCATATGCCCAGCAAGCTAGCCAAAGTTTAAATCAGGATTATTATCAACACGTCTTCAAGTTGATATATTCCGATTTGTTAAAATCGGTTAACTTGCAAGGAAGAAAAGTATCCTATCCTCATAATATTGACTATTCTTTACCTTCATCTGAAAAGATGTTTATAGGGAATTTCCCCGCAGGCACTAAAATTACAAGTCTCAATTTGGTATCCGGAGTATATTGGGAGAATAAATGGGGAGCCAACGATCTTGACGTTTCTGCTTTGTACATGGGAGGAAAAGTAGGCTGGAATAGTGCCTACAAAACAGAGGGTATCATGTATTCAGGTGATATTACCGATGCACCTGACGGAGCTACCGAATTGCTATACACCGAAGGTGAAATTGTAGGACCGGCCTTATCTATGCTCAATATTTATTCAGGTAAAGTAGGCTGCAAGTTTAAGCTTATAGTGGGTTCTGCCCCAGAAGTTTCTGAAAACTACATGCTAGACCCTAATGAACTGATTTTGGAAGCTGAAACAAGTTTAATTACCTACCAGCAAATTTTAGGCATGTTTCTTCCGGCCACTGATAATCAGGTTAGTTTTGTGCTTATCAACAGCGGATTTGGAAACTTCAATATAAGTAATGATTCTGCTCATGCCGAGATAGCCAGAAGTGCGCTTTATTATCAATTTGCCAAACCAGTTTCTTTGAAAAAATTTCTGCAGGATGCCGGAGCAATTTTTACTGATAAGGAGGCTGAAATAGATTTTTCTCCTAAAAATCTAAAGAAAGATACATTTATCAATCTATTTAGTTGATTTGTGATTGGATAAAAAGAATGGATTCACAATTTCAACCAAAAAACTTCTGGTTGAGCTATTATTATTTGGTTTAAAGAGCAGATTAAAAATAGCAAAACAAATAGCAGATAAATAAAAAAAGGCAGCCAATTGACTGCCTTTTTTTGAGCCCCCTGTCGGATTCGAACCAACGACCTACTGATTACAAGTCAGTTGCTCTGGCCAGCTGAGCTAAGGAGGCACTTAAAATATCAAGTATACATTTGATCCTTTGCCTAAATGCGGGTGCAAATATAGTAGCTGAAATATAAACTATCAAAATTATTTGGCTACTTTTTTAAATTGATCGCAAAACTTTTAGTTCCTGCTTAAGATTTTTAAGCTCTTCACGCGCTTTACTTATTTTTTGGTCAAACTCTTCGCGCAACTTGTCTGCAGTTTTTGATTCAGCAAAAAATTCAATATTGTTTTTCCATAAGGAAATGTCATTTTCAAGGTTCTCAATCTGCTTTCTTATGGAGTGTTCTTTGCGATTTATTTTTCGGCTTGCATTAGGGCTGCTTTTCAATTTTTGATATTGTGCCGAGTAAACCAATTCCTTACGTTCTTCTGCTGATAAGTTTTCTACATTTTTGGCAAAATTGTCCAGCGCTTGAGTAAATCTTTTCTGGATAGATTTTATTGAATTTCGAGGTACAAAGCCGATCTCATTGTATTCATCTATTAAGTCTTCTACTTTTTCTACATCTTCCTCATTATTTTTGGCCATATTTTCTAGTTGCTCACATATGGCTTCTTTAGATTTTAAGTTTTTAGTATATTCTTTTTCTACTTCTTTATTCTTACCTCTTTTTCTATCAAAAAATTCGTCACAAGCTTTTTTAAACTGGGCGTATACTTCATTTCTATGCTTTTCAGGAACCGGTCCTATTTCTTTCCATTCTTTTTGTAAATCTTTAAGTACATTGGCAGCTTTCTCTGCATCTTCACTATCTTTTACTTCCAATGCTTTAGATAGTAATTCCTGTTTTCTTTTTAGATTTTCATCCCGCTGACCTTCTAGTTTTTTAAAGAACTGGCTCTTATTGTTAAAAAATATTTTAAATGCTGCCCAAAATCTTTTATTTACCGCTTTAGCTTTATCGCGAGGAAGGCCACCTACCTCTGTCCACTTATTTTGAAGCTCTAGTATTTTTTTAGTTTTTGCATTCCATTCTGTAATCCTATCAGAATCAAATTCAGTAAATACTTGCACCTCTTCAGCAAGTTGGGCTTTTACTTTCAGGTTTTTACCTAGTTCTTCTTTAAGTGTTTCTACAAATTCTCTTCGCTTAGCATACACGGCATCACTGGCGGCTTTAAATCTTTGCCACAGTGGTTCTTGGTCTTCTTTTGGTACCGGGCCTATGTGCTTAAATTCTTCATGTAGTTCATTTAACTGTTTGGTGGCGTCTTTTAGGTTTTCCAGCTTATCAAGCCCCTCGGCTTTTTCACAAAGCTCTAATTTTGCTCCTAGGTTTTTCTTTCGATCTAGTTCTTTAAGTTCAAAATATATACTTCTATTGTCATAAAATCGATCTATTAAAGCGCTATAATTTGCCCAGAGGCTTTTGACTTGACCATTAGGAATGGGACCAACGGATCTCCATTCGTCCTGAATCTTTTTCAATGAACTTATACTTGCATTGGTTTCTTCTGAGTCAACTAATTGACGAAGTTTTTCCAGTATTTGGTTTTTTGCCTCCAGGTTTTGATCTTTATTCCTTTCCAGTTGAGCTATATGCTGGCTTTTCCTGTCTTTTATTAATTTAAATGATGCTTGAAAGCGATCGTCCAATTTGTCACCTCTGTATTCAAAGCCATCTTCTTCGCCTCCTTCAGCTATAAAATTTTCATAAGCTGCTTGTCTTTCAGCATCTTTAATTTCATCATAAAATGGCTTTATTTCTTTCAATTGCTGATCAGCTTTGCGAGGATCATCATATTTATTAAGCTCTTCAACTTTCTTTACCAAAGCTTCCTTATCAAAACTCGAATAATCAATATCTTCGTTTTCATCCTCCTCTTGATTTTCTTCACCATCCTTATCGTTAACAATTACTTCTTGTTTGTCGGCATTAGTTTGGCTTTCCGTTGCTGATGAGGCTTCAGTTGCATTATTATCTTCATCGGTTGCTTTGGTGGTAGGCTCTTCTATTGATTGTTGGTTATCTTGTTTTGTTTCACTTACGGAAGAAACATCTTCATTTACCGGTACCGGTTCTGAGGTAGTATCATTATCTTTTTCAGAAGATATCAAAGGATCAGATTCAGTGGCTTCTGCTTTTATTTGGTTTGCTTCTTCTTCAATATTGTGAGTTTGTTGAGTACCTTCTTCTTTAGCTATGGATTTGTTTTCCGAATTTTCCTGAGGGTCTGACTTATTTTCGTTTTGATCTTCCAAAATACTATTTCTGTTTTCTTGCTTTTCCATAAGGTCGATTTTTTTCCTGTTTTTCACAGGCTACGTGTACCAAAATTAATAAAAAGAAAGCCTTAATAGACTTCAATATTATTATTATACTAAATAATTAAAGACTGATCGTGAGTTACTTATAAATATTTTTGTTATTTATTTTTATTAAATCATGCAAATCTAATCAAATCAATTAATTTAATCGTGGATCAATTGGATAATTTGAGATCATCTTAAACTTACCCCCCATTTCATTTAAAACATTTTTCCAGAGCTGTTCGGCATCCATATCAAAAACCTGTTCTTTTTGGGCTTGATTGGAAATAATCCAGGTTTTTTCCTTAAGCTCCATTTCCAATTGACCAATTGACCAACCTGAATAACCTAGAAAAAACTTAAAATTTGCTGGCTCAATTTGTTGAGTGTCTGCCAATAATTGTAATTGTTCAAAATTACCACCCCAAAAAATGCCATTTCCCAAATCAACACTACCTTCTAAAAGATTTCCCTGAGTGTGTAAGACATGAAGTGTATCCTGTTCCACCGGTCCTCCTACATAGAGAAGTTCCTGGTAAGAAGATTCGTCCATTACATCGCTAAACTTAAGTATAGAAGGCTTATTTAACACAAAACCAAAAGATCCTTGATCATTATGTTCACATAATAGAACTACAGTTCTTTCAAAGTTTGGATCTGGTAAAAATGGCTCCGATATTAATAAATCTCCTTTAGCAGGTTTCCGGTTTTCCTGGTGTCCAAAATAATCCATAAATAGCTATTTATATTTTATATCATTTAAAATAATGAAGTTAAGCAATATATGTTTTTATATAGACAGTGTAATTGCAAGATTCGTTGTAATCGATACAAATAAACATTTTATATCGTTTAATTTTGCTAATTCATAACTATTTATTGCTTGCACAAGTTTAAGGTATTTCATATAATTTGATCAAACGTGTTTTAATATGAAAATAGCTGATCTGAGGGTTGATTATAAAAGAGAAGAACTTGATTTAGATCATCTCATCGCTGATCCTATACAACAATTTGAAAAATGGTTTCAAGAAGCTTTGAATGCAGAGGTACCGGAAACAAATGCCATGGTACTTTCCACGGTAGATGATCAGGGACAACCTTGTTCGAGGGTAGTACTTTTGAAAGGAATTGAAGAGGGGAAATTTATTTTCTACACCAATTATGAAGGAAGAAAAGGTAAGCAAATTGCTCATAACAACAAAGTAGCCATAAATTTTTTTTGGCAACCGCTTGAAAGACAGGTTAATATAATAGGCACAACCGAAAAAGTGGCTGATGCGGTTTCTGATCAATATTTTCATAGCAGACCACGCAAAAGTCAGCTAGGTGCCTGGGCTTCGGCCCAAAGCGAACCATTATCCAACCGCAATCAATTAAAGAAAAAATTTGTACGGCATGCACTTCGCTATTTTGGCCGTGAGGTGCCCAGACCTAACCATTGGGGTGGTTATGGAGTAACTCCTTCTCGCATAGAATTCTGGCAGGGCAGGCCCAGTCGTTTGCACGATCGAATACAATACACACTGTTGTCATCCGATGAATGGAAAATAGAGCGTCTTTCTCCTTGATGAGCCAAAACCTATACCTGCAACGATACGCAACTCCGGGGCCTCGGATCAAAACAAAACCAGCCGATAATTTAAATCTTGTAATTGTAATTCCCTCTTTCCGGGAGCTTCACTTGGACACTGCATTACAAAACCTGATCAACTGCGAAAAACCGCCATGCGGAGTTGAAGTAATAGTAGTTATCAATCATAGTGAAAATGCAGAGGAGGAAACCAGGCGGATTAATCAAGAATCACTGGCTAAAGGAAAAGAAACAAAAAAAAATGCACCTTCTTGGATCAACGTTCATTTTATAACCGTTTATGATATGCCTGCTAAGCATGCCGGGGTAGGACTTGCCCGTAAAATTGGTATGGATGAAGCGGTAAGAAGATTTGAACAATTGAAAGCTACTAAGGACAGTATTCATAAACAAGGTATTATTGTCTGTTTTGATGCAGATTGCGCGTGTGAAAGTAATTATCTTATCGCGATTTACAATCATTTTGAGCTAAGCAATACTCCAGCATGTTCTATTTATTATGAGCATCCTATTAAAGGGAATGGATATTCCGATTTAATTCTTAAAGGAATAATACAATACGAATTGTATTTACGGTATTATGTCGATGCTTTACGTTGGGCGGGCTACCCATTTGCTTGGCAAACAGTGGGCTCTGCCATTGCAGTGCGGTCTCATATTTATCAGAAACAAGGCGGTATGAATTTGCGTAAGGCAGGAGAAGATTTCTACTTTTTGCAAAAATTATTTTCCTTGCCCGGCTTCAGCGAATTAAATACTACCACAATAAAGCCTTCCCCTCGCGTATCGGAGCGAGTGCCATTTGGTACCGGAAAAGAAATAAGCCAGTGGGTTAACCAGCAAAAAGAGGTTTTAATGAGCTATAATCCGGAATCATTTGTTGATTTGCAGCATTTTTTGACTTTACTGCCCAAAATTTACAGCTCCAATGAAATAGGGGAGACCTTAAAGCAATTGCCAGCCAATGTTCAGAGATATCTTGACTCAAGAAATTTTATACCTGCCTTTATAAAAATAAAAAATAATGCCGGAAACTATTCTTCATTTATAAAGCAATTTTATGCCTGGTTTAATGGGTTGAAAGTACTTCAGTTTTTTCATTTTGCTCGCGATGTGCAAGGACAAAATGATGTACCTGTTGTCGAAGCAGCTCAATGGTTAATTCAAGCAGTTTTTCCATCTGATCAGCCAGTTCATACCCCCGAGGAACTATTGAAAATATTTAGAAGAATGGATAAAAATTGGAACTACAGCTCAATTATTGTCTGATTTTTTATTTAGCTGGAATATCATTCTTCTGTTTTAATTAAAACATCTTTAGCTGGTCGTCGTCATTCTTTTTTGCATTTAAATCAACTGTACTACCTACCTTATATTTTCCGTCATCTGTTTCTTTTTGATTGCTGACAAGTTTCAAAGAATTTATTTTATGTGTAGATAATCTGTTGCCAATTGATTTCCAGCCTTTTACATCAATTAAAATATCAAAATCGTGAAGCATTGTTTCTTTTTCGTCGTTTTTGAGGTACACAATTTCTAATTGAGGTTCTTTTTCTGTAGTTACGATGGCAAGGTATGACCCTCTGGTTTCACTTATGAAGGTAAATCGCTTATCTATAGAGGTTGTTTCAATATGAAAACGCTTTACAAAGTACTGTTTGCTTTTGTTGTCAAAATAAACACAGGAAACAACTTTAGCTGGGTCAAACTTTTCAATTAAATTGACGCTTTCATGTTCATACCGATTGGTTAATTCAAAGTTGGTAAGTTCATAAGAACCATCTTTATAAATGACTAATATATTATCTCCTTCTCTAAAAGTGCCTAGATACTTACCTCTTTCATCAGTATTAATTCTACCCACGGAGCTATCGTACCAGATATCCAAACCGCCAAGCGTTGATGCTCCTTCTGATTTAAGGCTTATTTTTCTAATGGGATATTTAGTTAAGGTGTTTCCTTGAGAGTTTCTTCCCTTTATATCCAGTTCGGCAAAGTCAAAGTCAAATTCTTTTTTGCGAGCTTTAGATTTCGCGGTCAGGTTTACAGTTACAATTTCAGCTTCTCCATTGGGATTTGCGGTAAAGTAAAGTGCTTTGGAACCTCTGCTTCCCTTGGTTAGATTATACTCCTTGTCGCGGGTAATGGCCAGTACCTGAAAGCGCTTCGAAAATGATTTGCCAGATGCTCCATCCAGGTAAATCATATTATACACCATGCGTTCATCATTCTTTTTAAAAACTGCTATATGAATGATGTCTTTGCCCACGAATGTTTTATCGCTTATTTTGGTTACTTTAAAAATACCATCCCTTCTAAAAACAATGATGTCGTCAATGTCAGAGCATTCACTTACAAATTCATCTTTTTTTAGTCCGGTACCAATAAACCCATCGGCTCTATTTACATAAAGCTTAGCATTGTTAGCAGCTACAATTGTTGCAGAAATATTCTCAAATGATTTTATTTCTGTTTTCCGTTCTTTGTTTTTGCCATATTTTTCTTTAAGTTTTTTAAAGTAATTGATGGCATAGTCAATAATACTGGCCAAATGATGCTCTACCTCCTTCAATTCTTCCTCCAATTTGCGCATTAGTTCATCGGCCTTAAAAGAATCAAATTTAGAAATACGCTTTATTTTTATTTCTGTGAGGCGGAAAATATCATCTTGCACTATTTCACGATAGAATTGATGCTTGTATGGGTCTAGCCCTTGGTCTATTGTTTCCAATACACTTTCCCAGGTTTCACATTCCTCTATATCACGATAAATCCTGTTTTCAATAAAAATCTTTTCCAGAGAAGAAAACAACAGTTTTTCAAGTAATTCATTCTTTCGGATTTCTAATTCACGGTTAAGCAGTTCGACAGTTTGATCCGTGTTAATCTTCAATATCTCGTTTACGCTCAAAAAATGCGGTTTGTCATCAATAATCACGCAGGCATTTGGCGAAATCGAAACTTCACAATCAGTAAAGGCGTATAGGGCATCAATTGTAATGTCGGGCGACTGACCCGAAGCCAAAGAAACCAGTATTTCAACATCTTTGGCGGTATTATCTACTACTTTTTTGATTTTTATTTTTCCCTTATCATTTGCTTTTATAATGGAATCAATCAAATTGGTAGTGGTAACTCCATAGGGTATATCCTTAATTACCAGCGTTTTTTTATCAAATTCTTCTATTTTAGCTCTTACTCTTATTTTTCCTCCACGTCTACCTTCGTTATAATCCGAAAAATCTGCCAGGCCCCCGTTAGGAAAATCGGGTAAAATATTAGTTTTTTTGCCCTTTAGTATAGCAATGGAAGCTTCGATAAGTTCATTAAAATTGTGAGGTAGAATTTTTGTGCTTAAACCTACCGCTATACCTTCAACTCCTTGTGCCAGCAGTAGTGGAAATTTTGCTGGAAAAGTAACCGGTTCTTTCTTACGGCCGTCATAGCTTAGTTGCCATTCTGTAGTTTGAGGATTAAAGACAACATCGAGCGCAAATTTTGATAGACGCGCTTCAATGTATCTAGGTGCGGCTGCAGGGTCTCCCGTGCGTAGATCGCCCCAATTACCTTGAGTATCTATCAGCAGGTCTTTTTGTCCCATATTTACCATGGCGTCACCAATGGAAGCATCGCCATGAGGGTGATATTGCATGCTTTGACCAATGATATTGGCTACTTTGTTGTAGCGTCCATCGTCCATTTCTTTCAAGGCATGCAGGATTCGTCTTTGTACCGGCTTTAGCCCATCGCCTATTGCTGGTACTGCTCGTTCCAAAATAACATAAGAGGCATAATCAAGAAACCAGTTTTCATACATTCCGGTGATTTGCAATGACTCGTGTAAGCCGTCTTCCTCTTTATGATTTTGTCCGTTTTCTTCCATTTCCTTCTGTTTTTCTTATCTTTATTCTACCACGGTCGATATTTCTGTTTCTTTTTCTGCAAGAGCCTCTAATGGCTCAGCCTCGGCTTTTACAATGTCTTTCTCTATTTTTAAGTTGCTAATGATAAACTCTTGCCGCTTAGGGGTATTTTTACCCATGTAAAAGCTCAATAATTGTTTTACACTGGTATCCTTGCTTAGCAATACAGGCTCAAGTTTAATATCTTCGCCAATAAAAGTTCCGAATTCGTCTGGCGAAATTTCTCCCAATCCTTTGAAGCGAGTAATTTCGGGTTTTCCGGTTAATTTTTCAATGGCTTTTATCTTATCATCTTCATTATAGCAATAAATAGTTTCCTTTTTATTTCTTACCCTGAATAGGGGCGTATCTAAAATAAAAAGATGACCATTACGAACCAGATCTGGAAAGAACTGTAGAAAAAAAGTAAGTAGCAGCATGCGAATGTGCATTCCGTCTACATCGGCATCAGTTGCAATCACGATTTTACTATAGCGCAGGCCATCCAATCCGTCTTCAATGTTGAGTGCATGTTGAAGCAAGTTAAATTCTTCATTTTCATAAACCACTTTTTTTGTGAGACCATAACAGTTGAGCGGCTTACCTCTCAAGCTAAAAACTGCTTGTGTCTGTACATCGCGTGACTTAGTAAGCGAACCACTGGCAGAATCACCCTCAGTGATGAAAATCATGGTGTTTTCACCGCCATTTTTATTATCATCCAAGTGGAGTCGGCAATCTCTTAATTTTTTATTGTGTAGGTTGGCTTTCTTTGCTCGTTCGTTGGCTAATTTTTTAATACCGGCAATTTCTTTACGCTCTCTTTCCGATTGCAAAATGCGCTTTTCCATGGCTGAGGCAATATCTTTGTGCCGGTGTAGGTAATCATCAAGATTTTTAGAAACAAAATCATTAATGAAAGTTCGCATGGTAGGCCCGTCTGGTCCTATGGTTTGCGAGCCCAATTTTGTTTTTGTCTGTGATTCAAAAACGGGATCCTGAATTCTGATAGAGATAGCCCCCACAACACTGGCTCGTATATCGGTGGCATCGTAATTTTTATTGAAGTGATCCCTTACGGTTTTTACCAGGGCTTCGCGCAAAGCGGCTAAATGGGTGCCCCCGTGTGTTGTATGTTGCCCATTTACAAATGAGTAATACTCTTCGCCATATTGGCTGGTGTGGGTAAGGGCCATTTCTATATCTTCCCCTTTTAGGTGAATGATAGGATACCGTAAACTATCTTCGTCGGTTTTTCTATTCAATAAATCCAGTAATCCATTTTCAGAATGGTATTTTTTTCCATTGACTATTATGGTTAGTCCTGAATTCAGAAAGGCATAATTCCAGATTTGATTTTCTATGAAATCAATAATGTAGCGATAATTTTTAAAAATTGAGCCATCCGGTTCAAATACTACTAAAGTTCCATTGGCTTCATTAGTTTTGGTTTCCTTTGCATCATTCACTAATTCTCCCATTGAAAATTCAGCTACTTTGGTTTTTTTATCACGAAAGGACTGGACTTTGAAATAATTTGACAATGCATTTACTGCTTTTGTACCTACTCCATTAAGTCCTACTGATTTTTGAAAGGCTTTTGAGTCATACTTACCACCGGTATTGATCCGTGATACGCAGTCTACTACTTTTCCTAAAGGAATGCCTCGGCCAAAGTCTCTTAGTTCCACCCGGTGGTCAGTAATTTTAATATCAATTTTATTACCTGCTCCCATCAGGTGCTCATCAATACTATTGTCGATAACTTCTTTGAGCAACACATAAATACCATCATCAAAAGATGAGCCATCGCCCAACTTTCCTATGTACATACCTGGACGTAACCGGATGTGCTCTTTCCAATCGAGCGACCTGATACTATCTTCTGTATAATTTGCGTTGCCTTGTGCCATCTTCAATTAAGTTTGAAATCAAATACTGTAAAATTACGAAATATAGCGGATAATTCGTAAGTGAGTCAGAAGTAAAATTTATTTATGCCAAATATGACACATTTTAATTTTAATGAGGTAAAAAAATTTAATTTTTGCGTGCAAAAATAAAGAGCAGCGCAATCATCCAAATAGCAAAAAATATTCCGGTTGAATATACCCAGACGTTGAAAGTAATGTTGCCTCTGGCGTACATATCACTCATATTGCCAATTAGAACAATTGCAAATATAAACAGAAGATTAAAAACAAGTGCGAAACTTAGTAACCAATTAATCAGTCGCTGGCGTAAAACTGGTTTGGCAAGCCATAAATTCTGATGAGGTTGTGGAGCGGGTAATTTTCGTAAAATACGGGCAAAAATGTACATTACAATATTTACAACCAGAAAAATAGCAATGCTAAGGTAAAAAAACAAGTCTCTACCTATTGTTATAGTTTCCGATTCTTTATTTAATTTTAGCTTTATTGCTTCTTCTATATTGGCATAGGTAGATAAAAAAGCAACTAAAAACCCAACTAGAGTAAACAACCACAGTACCCTGATTAATTTATACATATAATATACTAATATAATAGCTATGTTTGAACAGTAAGAACTGCTTATTTTTACTTTCTGTTCGTTGATAATGTACGTATTTTATTTTTTTCCTTTACCTTTTTGTTTTTTAGCTTCTTCTTGACTTTTCATAGCTTCTTCAAGCCTGGCAGTAAACATTGACTTTTTCTTGCCTTTGTTTTTCAATTTATTTTCTTCTATTATTTTTTTCAATTTTTCGTCATTAACAAATTGCTTAATTACGGCTTGCTGACCAAAAGAAAATATGTTGGATAAGAAATAATAATAGGTAAGTGCCGATGAAAAAGAATTGAGGACAAACAAAAAAACAAGAGGCATTATGTAGCCAATATTCTTCATGGGACCAGAAACCGCGGTAACCTGATTGTTCATCCAGGTATATAAGATGGTAGATATAGTCATAAGCAAAGTGAAAAGACTCAGGTGATTACCCAAAAGAGGCACGGATGTGCCAAAGGTTATAAATGAGTCATAGGTGCTCAGGTCATCTGCCCATAAAAATGCTTCTTGTCGCAACTCGATAGAATTAGGAAAGAAATAAAACATAGCAAACAGAATGGGCATTTGCAAAAGCATTGGTATACAACCGCTCAATGGGTTTACGCCTGCTTTTTGGTATAGTTGCATTTGATCTCCTTGCATCTTTTGCATATCTCCGCCATGTTTTTCTTTAAGGGCGTCTATTTCAGGCTTCAATATCCTTGTTTTGGCCATAGAAACATGTGACTTGTAAGATAGCGGAAAGAGTATAATTCGAATAATAATTACCAGGATGAAAATAATAATTCCATAATTGCCTATGTATTTTTCTAAAAATTGAAATATAGGAATAATTAGAAACTTGTTAACGTAACTAATCGGAGGCCATCCCAAATTAATGTTTTCCGTAAATTCATCTGTTACTTTTTTCATCAATTGGTAATCATTGGGGCCGAAATAATAGGTGAAAGCTGGTGATTGGTTTTCCTCGACCCCAATTACCAGTGCTATTTCACCACTTTTCAAGGTAGTGCTATCATCAACGTTTACCGATGTTTTGGCATATCCACTGGTAAAAGACTGATCGGCAATAATGGCAGAAGTAAAGAATTTTTGTTTGAAACCAATCCACTTTATTGCCTCCTCTATGGTTTCTTCTTCTAAGTCTGTTGAGCTTTCACTTAGTTTTTCAAAATCACCGTTGGCTTGATAATAGGTAATGGTAGTTCTGTTGCGAGCTTCAGTCAAATCTTTTTCCAATGGTTTTATTTGTTCTTGCCATACGAAGTTGATATTATCATCTTCAATTACGCCTTCTAAGCCTTGCAATATCAGTTGATAACCTATCTGGTAAGAATTGTGAACAAAGGTATAAACATGACTGATGGAGCGATTGCCGCCTAAATTTGCAGTAAAGGATACTGAAGCTGTATCGCCTTCTACAACCTCAAGATTGTCAGAATCACTTTTATAATATAGATCCGTTAAATCTATATCCAGATTATTAACTTCTACCAGGTAAGCAAATTTGCTGCTTAACTCATCAAATAGAATTAAAGGCTCTTTTTGATAAGTTTTAAATTGTTTTAGTTCTACTAGTGAAGCCACTCCTCCGCGGGTGTTAAATACAACACGCATCAAGTCATTTTCTGCCGTCACTTCTTTTGCCTCGCCAGTAGCGGCGCCAGCAAACACACCATACTGTTGTTGCTGTGTGGCAATGCTTAAAGAGTCTGAAGCATCCAATGTAGCGGTATCAGCTTCTGATAAAGCCCGATCAAGTGTGGTTTCTTTTTTCTCATCAATTGATGGTGATGCTGGTTTATCTTCAGTTACTTGTTCGGTAGATGGTTCTTCCCGAGGCTCTAATTCAGTTGTTTCAGGGCCAAAAAAATACATCCAGGCCACAAAAAGAACCCCCATCAACACCAATCCGATTACTTGGTTTCTATCCATTACTAATTTATGTTATCTTAAATATTAAATTTATAAATTAAGCTACAGTTTCTTCTTTTGCCTTTTTATAATCCAGAGCAGCTTTAATAAATCGAACAAACAAGGGATGCGGATCTTTCACCGTACTTTTCAATTCCGGATGAAATTGAGTGCCAATGAACCAAGGATGATCCTGGAGTTCAATAATTTCTACCAGGTTAGTTTCAGGATTAATGCCCGATGCCATCATGCCTGCCTGTTCATATTGTTCAAGATATTTATTATTAAATTCATACCTATGCCTATGCCGCTCCATTATTTTTGCCTTGCTGTAAACCGCATAAGATTTACTGCCTTTTTTCAAACTGCAAGGATACGCACCTAAACGCATAGTTCCGCCTTTTGTAGTAATTTTTTTCTGCTCTTCCATCAAATCAATTACCGGTTCACTTGTTTTAGGATCCAGTTCGGTGGAGCTAGCTGTTTTTAATTCCAAAACATTTTGAGCAAATTCAATAACGGCACATTGCATGCCCAGGCAAATGCCAAAAAAAGGTATTTTATTTTCCCTGGCAAATTTTACTGCTTCTATTTTACCGGGCATTCCTCTCTCGCCAAACCCCGGAGCTACTAATAAACCATGATACTTTTGAAGCTTTTGCACCATGTTTTCTACGGTTAAATGCTCTGATGAAATGAATTCGACCTCTACCTTGCATTCGTTTTCAGCACCTGAATGAATGAAAGCTTCCGAAATAGATTTATAGGCATCGGGTAGTTCTACATATTTTCCAATTAAGCCTATTTTGACGTCATTTGTTGGGTTTTTAAGCCTGCCCAGAAACTCTTTCCAGGAATCAATATCTGGTTCATTCTTAAAAGGAAGCTTTAGCTTTTTAAGTACTCTCTCGTCAAGCTTTTCTTTGCGCATGAGTAAAGGCACATCGTAAATGGTTTCAGCATCGATAGATTCTATAACCGAGTTAATATTTACGTTACAAAACAAGGCGATTTTTTTACGAATATCCGTAGGTAAGGGATATTCTGAACGGCAAATGAGAATATCCGGCTGTATTCCTTCTTCAAGCAACATTTTTACCGAGTGCTGCGTAGGCTTTGTTTTCAGCTCACCCGCTTTTTTTAAGTAGGGCACCAGGGTAAGATGTATTACCAGGTGATTATTTAAGCCTAAATCCCATCGGGCCTGGCGCACTGCTTCAATAAACGGAAGCGACTCAATATCACCTACAGTTCCACCTATTTCGGTAATTACGATATCATAATCACCAGATTCACTTAGTGCATAAAAGTTACGCTTGATTTCATCAGTAATATGTGGGATCACCTGAACAGTTTTTCCCAGGTAAACACCTTCTCTTTCTTTGGTAATTACGTTGTGATAAATACGACCGGTAGTTACATTGTTAGCTTGGGATGTGTTTATATTAAGAAATCTTTCATAATGCCCTAAGTCAAGGTCCGTTTCTGCTCCATCGTCAGTTACATAGCATTCCCCATGTTCGTAGGGATTGAGTGTGCCGGGATCGATGTTAATGTAAGGATCGAATTTTTGAATGGTAACCTTAAACCCCCTGGCAATTAATAACTTACCTAGAGAAGAAGAAATAATGCCTTTGCCAAGAGATGAAGTAACCCCACCAGTTACAAATATATATTTTGTATTGCCCATAAGATGCTGTTAAAGATGATAACTTATGGGACACAAAGTTAAGTCAATATTTTGATTTAGGTGAAGGCTTATTTGATAAGTTAATGAAATATTTAAAAAAGCTATTATAAAAGAGCACTACAGATAAGATTTAAACCAAAGAAAATAATGTACACTGTATCCTCATTTTGTTGATTATTTCCACAACTATAATAAATCAGATTTGTTTAATTGCCTGAAATACAGGTGGTTTACCTTTTTGGCACGTATTTTTCAATAGGTATAAAAATAACTCACCAAATTAAAAACAATGACCAAATGGTACTGGCAGCAGCTGGTACCATTTTTTTATACTACTTGAAAATACTGCATTCCCATTCTACGTGCAGCTTCTCCATCTAATTTATCTCGATCTCCTATCATCAAAGCTTTTTCAGGAGGACAATTGAAATAGTTTAAAATATAAGATAAACCAGTTGTGTTCGGTTTCAATTTATCAATTTGTGCATCAGTAGCTGCTACAATCAAATCAGCATCTATATTCATTGCTTTTATTTTATCTACTGCTGCATAATCAGACCACACTGCAATAGATATATTATTTGATTTTAGATATTTTAAAAATTCTCGAATTTCAGGATACACCCATTTGTGCAATAAAGGCAATGCTGCATGAAGTAGCCAATAATCAATTACTTTTTTTACTTCTTCCTTTTCAATATTTAGTTTAGTGGCGCATACTTGATATTGCAATTCCTGTAAATTAACCAAGTCATTTACAAAAGCCAGTTTTTCGCGTTCTTTTCGGAAAGTATCTATAATTTTTAGATCGAACCAGCGAAATGGCCTCAAGCAATAGTAGCTCAAAAGCTTTAGCAACATGCTTTTACGCATTTTTTTTTGATTATATAGGGTTCCGTCTAAATCAAATACAACTAATTTAAATTGGCTAATATCGATTTTAGTTAATTTTGAAATCATGAATATTCCTGAGCAAACTTTTATAATTTTACAGAATAAATATCGGTAAAGATAATAAAGTATTGTCTATGAAAATAGTTTTAATTTTAGGAGCAACATCAGATATAGGTGAAGCTATCGCTTATCAGTTTGCTTCTAAGGGTCATCCTATTTATTTAGCCGCTAGAAATCTAGAGGCCCTTTCACCCTTAAAAAGTGATTTGGAAATACGTTTTCAGGTTGCAGTGCATGCTTTTCAATTCGATGCCAACCTTTTTAAAACTCACAGCCAATTCTGGCAAAATTTACCACAAATTCCCGGTATTACTATTTGTGTATTTGGTTATCTGGGCGAACAAAATAAGGCTCAGCAAGAATGGGAAGAGACAGAAAAAATCATCTACGCTAATTATATCGGTGCAGTTTCATTGCTTAATCCGGTGGCCAATATATATGAAAGAAATAAGCTGGGCACTATAATAGGCATAAGTTCAGTAGCTGGCGAACGTGGCAGGCAAAGCAACTACCTATACGGTAGTGCCAAAGCCGCCTTTACCGCCTATTTATCTGGCTTGAGAAATAGATTGGCCAAAAGCGGTGTGCATGTCGCAACCATCAATCCGGGATTTGTAGCAACTAAAATGACAGAAGGTTTACCATTGCCTAAACCCTTAACTGCTCAGCCTAAACAAGTAGCAGTAGCAGTATATAAAGCTTACCGCCATAAAAAAAATGTAACTTACACGCTTTGGATGTGGCGCTGGATAATGATGCTAATAAAATTGATTCCTGAAAGAATATTTAAAAAAATGAAACTATAAATAGGTTAAGAGTTGCTATTTTTTAAAATAAAAAAAGCCGTTCATTATATAATCAACGGCTTTTTGGTAGTATTTGCTTTTATAATTTTTACCATGTAGTGGCTTCTATTGAGTTGGCTGCTTTTAATATATCTCTTCTACTTACCTGGCCTATCAGTTTTCCGTCTTTAACAACCGGAAACCTGCGGAAATGTGTTTCAAGAAAAGCATTGGCTACATCCAGTACATCATTTTCAATAGAAACTGTTTGGACATTTTTAGTCATATAATCTTTCACTTTTCCTTTACTTAAAGGTTGATTGTGATAGTCAACATCTATGATGGCCTTAAGGCAATCTTTTTCAGTAATAATTCCAACCAGATTTTTATTTTCATCTAAAACAGGAGCTCCGGAAATTTCATGGGTAATCATACTATGGATAACTTCTTGCAGATCTTGATCTAAACTAAAAGTCACCAGATCAGTGGCCATATATTTATCAACAGACTCATATTTTTTTTCTTTTTCAGCAATGGGTATTCCATTTTCATCTTTTGTAAATGTGAAGTTTGGTCTAAAGTTCATAATCCCTTCTTTTTTGGTGAATAATAATATTACTGATTTGTATAGCAATATGGGTTTGCTAATTTCTTACCTTATAAAAAAGTGCTATAAATTTAGTGATTAATTACAACAATGTCAATGGTTTAAGTTATTTTTTAAAAATAAAGTGACTATTTTCGAAGCAAAAACATGTTATTTGAAGGTAGAATATTGAATATTGGTAAGCTTTAATGAAAGGTTAAATTATCCTCTTTTCGCTCTTTCCCAGGTTACCGGTTGGCTTTTCTTTAAAAATCTAAAAAAGCCTAAGAAAACGCATAGGTTCATAATAAAAAAATAATAGGGTATGAAAAAGATTTTTATTTTAATTTTTTTAAATTGCAATAAAAACCCTATCAAGCTTAAAATATAAAATAGCAGTTGAAGCAAAAATAAAATATAATATAGGCCTGCAAACTTTACTGCCAATATAGCATTAAAAATAAAAACCAGCACCAAAGCAATTGGAGCTAATGTCCATCGCAGTACTCTGTGAGATATGTATTGGAAACTTAACCAACCATATCGAAAAATATTCAATAATGCCAGCAAGCGTGAAATAGCCTGTAAACCTCCCGCGGAAATGCGTATCTTGCGTTTCATTTCTTCTTTCACTGATTCTGAAGGGCCTTCCATGGCATAGGCACCTGGTTCATAAGCTACTCGATATCCTTTTTTTGCTATGCGTAGGGTAATATAAAAATCCTCAATTATAGTATCGGGTTGTATTTTTTCGTAAAGTTTGGTGCGAATGGCAAATAGCTCACCTGCGGCACCTACTACTGTATTAAATGCAGAATCCCATTGTTTGAGCTTCGATTCATACATCCAGTAAATGCCTTCTCCTGCACCACTTGCAGCATCTTGTTTTTTGCTAATAATTCTTTTTTCACCGGCGACAGCCCCTACATTTTTATCTTTGAAATGCCTTGCCAAATTAAAAGCTGCATCCGGATTGAGTAGGGTATTGGCATCAGAAAAAATAACCAAATCGGCGTTAACTTCTGCCATGGCTCTATGAACCGCGGAAATTTTTCCGCGGCGCATTGGTTCATGCAATAATCTAATTTCTTTAAATTTTTTAATTATCTGGGGAGTTCTATCAGTAGAACCATCCGTTACAATCATAAATTTAAATTTATCTGATGGATACTCTAAATCGAATGTATTTTTGATTTTTTCAAGCATGAAATCCTCTTCGTTGTAAGCTGCAACCAAGAATGTAATGGTAGGTAATTCATCAGTAGATTTATAAAATTTAGCAATCTTGGGTTTAAATATCTTTTTAATTCTTAGCAGTAGCCATAGCAGCAAGCCATAGCCTAGATAGCTATATAAAATAATGGCTAAGCTAATCCAAAAAAATACTGCTAAAATATCCATTGCTTTAATAATTAACAGTTATAACAAAATAAATAAATTTGACCGCTGAAATCTTGCATTAATGTATGATTATCTATTGTTTTTTATTAAAAAAGTACTTTTAAACTTAAGGAACAGGGTCATGGCCACTTCCTCCCCATGGATGACAACGAGAAAATCTTTTTATTCCAAGCCAAGTACCTTTAAATATTCCGTGTTTCATTATAGCCTGTCTGGTATATTCAGAACAAGTAGGAGTGTATCTGCAACTAGCAGGAAAATAGGGCGAAATACCGTATTGATAAATTATTACTGGAATCGTAAATATTTTTCTGAGGATTTTTTTTATCTGCATTTCATTGCAAAGGTAAGTAATTACAATAAAAATATGGTTGGCACATTTAAGAGTTTGCATTAATTTGCAAAATATTTTATTTCATCATTTTTCAACACCCTTAATTATCCTTATGAAACGTAGAAACTTTGTGAAAACTCTTGGTGCTGGAATATCCACCGGTTATATTATTCAAAATCAATCTTGGCAAAATTTAAATCCTTATCAAAAATCAATTAGTACTTTAGAGGAGGCATTATCTAAGGAAGGGTTATTAATTGTTCGAGTTGCCATAAGCGGTAAAAATACTAACTTAAAAGATATTAACACCAGAGTAAAAGTAGACAATGGCAAGGTGGAGCGCATGAAGGCCTACTTTTTTGAAAATAATGAAGATGATTTTTCCAAAAATAAAAATTTAGCCGAAGTTAAAGTAAGTAAGTATGATGAGGATGTATTGGTGCTTTGGCTCAAAAATGTAGAAAAAGACACTGTTTTGAGAATACAGGCAGATGTAGAGCGAAAGATTACGTTAAAACAATTGCTGGAAGGGGAGCAGGGAATTGCTTTAGAAGACGGCACTATCATTATCAACCTGCTTTTTGATAAGGAAATAGGAGAAGTTAAGCCTGAAGAAATAGGAATACCTACCGGTAGCAACAATTTTCGTTTTACAATTTTAGCCGATCCGCAGGGTGGCAATCCTTCTGTGCCTACCAACGAAAGCCCAACCCGGATGAAGATTCATAATGCGTTTATAGAGGAAACGATTGAATTGATCAATAATTTAAAGCCTCAACCGGCTTTTAATTTAGTTTTAGGTGATTTGGTAGATAGCAAAGGGCAAAAGGAAAACTTTGACTTAATGCTTCAATACCACGATCGTCTTAAAACACCGTACTTAATTGAAGTTGGCAATCATGAAACTGCTTACAATGCCAAATTTCGTGCCTACGACATGTCGGCTTTTGATAATTTTTTTGCTGCACAAAAGAAAGCCAATGGCATGGATAAGATTTTATATTCTTTTGATTTGGGTCAGTGGCATTTTGTTGTATGGCCCGATCCGTTACGCGGCACTTTTTGGCCTACACATCCCCATTATTTCGATTGGCTGGAACAGGATTTAGAAAAGAATAAAAACCGACCCACTATTTTTTTACAGCATATCCCCATTCATCCTATTGGCATCAATCCTTTAATTAATTATGCCGAATCTCCGGAGGTTAAAAGGTTGCTAATGAAAATATTGACCGAGCACGGCAATGTTAAATATGTATTTAGCGGGCATGTGCATATTCCACTCAAAGCTTCGGTAAAAACGGCAGTGGAGTACGAAGGGATAAAATTTGTAAACTTACCAGCGGCAGGTTTTAGACCCAGGGCTTTTGGTGAACCCGATTATTATGGAGGCCCCTCGCAGGGTATGGCTGTGCTTGACATCAATAATGAAAATGTAGCATTAAGTTTTCACACGGTATCCGGAGAAGTATTTCAATATCCGGAGAAGTTTGAGCAATTTGATCCGGCCAAATATCCGCTATGGCTAAAATACACTTGGGAGCTTCCAGCCAATGATGAGTTGTTAAATGGTAACTTTTCAGCTGGTTTGTCAGAATGGCACCAACGATTTGTACATACTGAAGATGAAAATCCTTCTAATATTTGTGAAGTTAAGTCAGGTGCAGGTAAAAACGATTCTACGGCATTGCACCTCTATAGCCGGGAAAGGGGCTACCCTATACCAGGGCAGGACCGCTTGCCACAGGATATCAACAGGATATGTCAGGTTATTGACTTGCAAACCGAAACGTTACCAGAATTAGCAATTGACTTTTTGCTTGAAAAAGAACATCATCATCCGGAAGCATTAAGCGGTTTTTATATTTGGATTGAAGGTTTTGCCGGCTCTCAAAAGAAAATGAATTTGGTATATGCTTCTGGTAAAATGATGGGTGGAGTAGGGGGAAGGTATGCTCAGAGCAATGTGGTTTATCCAATGGTATTTGATCTTCCGGCTGAGCCTGGCAAATGGCAGAATGCATTGTTGAACCTTGGCAATGATTTTAAACTGCAGTCAGATGAATCGTTGAGAGATGCTGGCATGAACAAGTTGGCTATTAATTTGGGAGTGTGGACTATAAATGATGGTCTAAAGCAAGAAAGTAGTGTGCTGATTGATCAGATAAAAATAATTACCAGCCGAGATGCTTCTAATGTGGGCGGAACACCGGTTACCAAAAAACAAGAGGAGGATATTTACTACAGAAAAGTAGATCATACCGCCGGTGAACATATTATTGCTCCACAAGAAGCAATATGGCCTTATTAATAATTTTATAAAGTAGTATATATAACTAATCGAGCGTTTACCTATGTAGTAAATATCAATTTATTGTTGATTACTCGTTATTAAAGAGTTAAATATACGCCGGGCATCTATAGAAAAAAATTAA
>CAZQEZ010000050.1:13434-30324 GCA_964592475.1 uncultured Roseivirgaceae bacterium | reverse complement strand
AGTAGGAACTCCTTCAAACATTACCACGGTAGCACCTGCTAAAAGCGGCCCGTAAACGATATAGGAGTGGCCCGTAATCCAGCCAATATCAGCCGAACACCAGTAAACATCCCCTTCGCTGTATTGAAAAACATTTTGGAAGGTATATTGAGTATAAACCATGTAACCGCCGGTGGTGTGTACTACTCCTTTGGGTTTTCCGGTTGATCCGGAAGTGTACAGAATAAACAACATGTCTTCGGAATCCATTTCCTCAGCCTTTCCTTCACATTGGATGCCATCAACTGCATTGTGCCACCAAATATCCCGACCTTCTTTCCAATTGATATCCATTTTAGTGCGCTGATAAACTATCACTTTTTCTACAGATTTACATCTATCCACCGCTTCATCTACAATTTCTTTCAAATTGATGGTCTTGTTTCCTCGGAAATTACCATCAGCTGTCAATACCAGTTTAGCCCCGCAATCATTAATTCTGTCGGATAGTGAATTGGCAGAGAAGCCAGCAAATACCACGGAATGCACTGCTCCAATACGTGCACATGCCAGCATGGCAACCACTGATTCTACTACCATGGGCATATAAATAACTACCCGGTCGCCTTTACCTACTCCATTGGCTTTCAACACATTGCCAAACTGACAAACCATAGTATAAAGTTGATGGTAGGTAATTTTTCTTGCTTCTTCATTAGGATCATTGGGTTCCCAGATGATTGCCACATCATCACCTTTGATGAATAAATTTTTCTCAAAAATATTTTCAGTTATGTTAAGCTTACCATTTAAAAACCATTTGATGTCTGGTTTGCGAAAATCCCACTCTACTGTTTTGTCCCATTTTTTTCGCCAATAGAAAGTCTCCGCTATACGCGACCAGAATTGATCAGGTGATTGTAAACTTTTTTGATATTCGTGAATGTAGCCACCCAGGGTCTGTATTTTGTCAAACATGTTGATAATAGGTTTATATTGAAAAATATGTCATTTTAAAAAGCTAATCTAAAAAGATGTAAATAGATGAAAATGTTTTACTTGTAAAAGCAAATATTACAAAAATTGAATTTAGAAAAAAGGGTAAAGCGGATAAAATGTACCAGTTCTTTTGATTTTGGAATTATTTGCAGCTGCTCAATTAATACAATGACACTAAGTGACCTTTCAGTGCTTTTGTATTAATGGTAAGCTCGGAAATAATTAATTTGTAACTTTTGAAAATATTTAGTAAATTCATTGCATTATATAATTTTGAACAATGAATATCTGACTTTGAATCTTGAAAAAGCTGAAGATAACTTTATCAGCAATATTGATGCTACTTTTCATCAATAATGGAACTGCTCAAACACGTACGATTGAAACATCTGCCGGTGTATATTTTACCGGTGATGCCGCCTTTGAATTTGTTGGGCCATCGTTTTTAATCGCTCAGGATATTCCGGTTTTCAATGATAAGTTTTCTATTATACCATACGCTCAATATTTTTTTGCAATCTACGACACCCCAGATGATTCCTTTACCTCTTATGTTGTAGGGGTAATGCTACAAATAAATAATTATTCGGCGAAAGGTAATGGGTTCTACTATGCTGTAGGTGCAGCTTTTCAATACAAGCAAATGAATTATTTTGGAGATGAGGAAATAGAAAATTTGATTCTGCCTGCATTCAGGATTGGCTATCGTTTTTTAGCTAAAAAGATTAAACTACATGCTGAAATGACCACTCCGGCTTTTGCTGCTAAAGGACCAGGTTTTGAATTGTTTACATTACCCTCGGTTGGTATCAGGGCTGGTTTTTGAATAATACATTGCAACAAATTTAGACACGGGGCATTTTGAGATTTAATCTTTATTAATACTGAAAATCGAAAGTTACGGATAAACTTTACGCTACAACTTAAATACCTGCTTCACTACCTGGTTGATCAGCATTGGCACCAAACTGGCAATGGCTATCAAAGCCCAAACTCTCGTATCCAAAGTTTCAATAGATAAAATGTCTTTAAGGAATGGTACGAAATAAGCTGCCAGCATGGCCACAATACCAAAAGCAATCGCCATCCATACGTATTTGTTGCGGGTCACCTGATTGCTGAACCAATGTTCAACCTGGTCACGCATGTCCAAGGTATGGAACAGCTGTGAAAAGCCCAGGGCAAAAAATGCGACATTATTGCCCACCTCATGGCTATAGCCCCAGGCGAATCTTACGAAGAAATAGGCGCCGGTTATTACCGCTGCAATTACCACCCCGTAAACGATAATGGCCTCCCAGCTTTTTTTATGCACGATTGGCTCTTCAGGGTCTTTTGGAGGGTCGTCCATGATATTGGCACGGCCATCACCTATGCCCAAAGCCAAGGCTGGGAATACGTCCAGCAGAATATTAAGGAATAGTAGCTGTAATGGCAGTAAGGGCAACTTCAGTAAACTAAAACTAATGGCTGCAATCACCAGGATTTCACCAAAGTGGTAACTTAACTGGTAAATGATGAATTTTCGGATGTTAGTAAAAATAATTCTGCCCTGGCGAATGGCCCGTACAATGGAGGCAAATGAGTCGTCCTTTAGTACCATGTCTGCAACTTCTTTAGCTACCTGTGTTCCCCGCAAGCCCATAGCAATGCCAATGTCAGCCTTCTTCAGGGCAGGGGCATCATTTACCCCGTCGCCGGTCATGCCTATGATTTTGCCCGTTGTTTTAAATGTTTCCACAAGTGTATATTTCTGCTCAGGGCTCACCCGGGAAAAAATGCGTGTTTTCTGTATTTCTTCATCCGATTTATCTTTTAATTCTGAACCATGGATGGTAGGTGCATTTTCATCATCCACCAGGTTTACCTGCCGGGCAATGTTTTTGGCGGTGCCTGGATGGTCGCCGGTGACCATCACTACTTCAATGCCTGCCTTTTTACAGGTATCAATCGCATCTTTTACTTCCTCCTGTGGCGGATCAAGGAAGCCAATTAATCCTACGAAAGTCAAATCTTCCAGAAACTCGTCCTCCTCCTGCTCAATAGGTTTATTTTCACTGGTTCTGTAGGCAAAGGCCAGGGTTCTCAGGCCATCATTGGCCATTTCATCATTCATCTCCATCCATTGCTTCTTATCTTCTTCAGAGAAATCCTTTACTTCTCCCTGGTCCAGTATCTTATTGGAAATTTCAAAAATAGAAGTGCCGGCACCCTTGGCGGCTACATAAAAATGCTCATCTTCTTTGGTGATGGTGCCCATCATTTTGCTTTCCGAATCGAATGGGTCTTCGCCAATACGCACTGCTTGCTGTATTTGTTGCATTTTCTCTTTGTTATGAAATTCAGCAAATTTTAGCAGGGCTACTTCCAGCGGGTCGCCTTCACTTTTATGTTCATCATCAGGTTTATAAACCGCGTTATTACATTGCACACTTATTTTTAATAAATGCTCAAATACCTCTGATTCCTGCTGGTTTTCAAATGAAACTTTACGGTTTTCCTGGTTCCATTTCACTTCCAGCTTATTTTCTGGCAAAAATATTTTGGTAACGGTCAGCCTATTTTCGGTAAGCGTTCCTGTTTTATCGGTAAAGATCATGTTGGTTTCTCCCAGCGCTTCTACCAAAGCCAGTTTTTTTACCACCACCTCATGTTTAGCCAGGCGCAGCATGCCCTTGGCAAGAGCAATACTGGCCACGATGGGCAAGCCTTCCGGAATGGCAGCAATGGCCCAGGCAATGGAGGTTTGAATGATTGTGTAGAAATCCTGATCCACTACAAACCCAACTACTCCCAACAAGGCGGCCATTCCCAATACTACCCAAATTAGCTTCTTTGTCAGACTGTTCAGTTTCTGATTCAATGGTATTTCTTCTTCTTCGGTAGAGCTCACCATTTCAGAAATATTTCCGATTTCGGTTTTCATGCCTGTACCGGTAACTACGCCCGTAGCTTTGCCCCGGGTCATGGAAGTGCCTTTGTACACCATATTCAGCCGGTCAGCTACTTCTGTGTTTTCTTCTTCAGTTTCCGTGTTTTTTGCCACCGGCACTGATTCACCTGTTAAGGGTGATTCATTGATTTCGGTTTCGGCTGATTTTATCAGGCGTGCATCGGCCGGTATCAGGTCGCCGGCTTCCAGTAGTATTATATCTCCCGGTACCAGCTGTTCGGCATCAATGGTTTCGGTTTTACCATCCCGTTGCACTTTGGCCTGTATCTTATCCATTTCCTTCAGTGCTTTCATCGACTGTCTGGCCTGATATTCCATGGTAAAGCCAATGCCAATGTTGATAAGCAATACCACTACAATAGCAATCCCCTCCGGCACATCGCCAAAAGCAAAGGACACACCTGCTGCTGCTACCAGCAAGTACATTACCGGAGTATTTACCTGTTCCCATAGGATGGACCAGAGGCTTTTTTGCTTTTTCTCGGTAAGCTGATTGAGTCCGTATTTTTTCTGTCTTTTCTTTGCCTCTTCTGAGGTTAAACCTTTTTCCTGATCGGTTTCATATTGTGAAACTATATCATCTTTACTATATGCATGGGGTGCTTCTGTAAAAAGTGTATCTTGCATCGAGATAAAAAAATTAAGTTCTTATTTAGAACATCTAACTTTCGCTTCTGTTTACAAATTAAAAAGTAAAATTTTTAATTTATTAATTTTCAATCAAAACAATGATATAATTCATAATGACAAGTAGATTATTCATTTACTTTTGTAGTAAAATTTTGATTTTAGTATGGCACTTATTAAATCAGTAAAAGGAATTAGTCCAAAGTTTGGTGACAATGTGTTTTTGGCAGATAATGCCACGGTAGTAGGAGAGGTGGTAATGGGTGATAATTGCAGCGTTTGGTTTAACGCTGTAGTTCGGGGTGACGTGCACTCTATAGTTATTGGCAATAATACCAATATTCAGGATGGAGCAGTAATTCATTGCACCTACCTAAAAGCCAAAACTACCATTGGCAACAATGTATCGATTGCTCACAATGCCATTGTTCATGGCTGTACCCTGGAAGATAATGTGCTAATAGGCATGGGGGCTATCGTGATGGACGATGCTGTGGTTAAAAGTGGTTCTATAGTGGCAGCGGGGGCTGTGGTGCTTGCCGGCACTATAGTAGAAGGTAACAGCATCTACGCCGGTATGCCGGCAAAAAAGATAAAAGATGTAGGTCCGGAAATGCAGGAAGTTTTTTCTCGCACCGCCAATAACTATATCATGTATGCCAAGTGGTTTGATTAATAATGTTGAGTAGCGGATATGAATTAATTGTTTTAAGGAGCCTGAATGGCTTATAGAATATTTTTTATTATACCAATTGATCATTCTTATAGCAACCTTTGTTAATGCTTTGTGGTTTCGCATTTCAACTTTAATTTTGAACTGCTTATCTTAAGCAACTAAAAAAACGATGTCCATTCGATTTTTAGGGAGTTTTAAAACTAATTACACATTTTAAAATATTAAATTTTTTAAATCATGGAAGAAGATATTTATGGCAATTTACTCAGTGAACAAGCCCTGGAAAATGATAAAAGAATATGTCTGCTGGTGTTGGACGGACTTGGTGATGTAGATAACAGTGGTAAAGGTACCGCACTGGAAATAGCAAAAACACCAAATTTTGATGCACTTACTAAAAAAAGTGCTTTAGGTGAGAGTATTCCGGTTGCAAGAGGTATTACTCCGGGAAGTGGCCCTGGTCATATTGGTTTGTTTGGCTACGATCCCATTTTTTATCAAATCGGTCGGGGAGTCTTAAGTGCTTTAGGGGTAGAATTCGAAATAAAGCAGGGCGATGTAGCGGCAAGATTGAATTTTTGTACGCTAGACAGCGACGGTAATGTAGTAGACAGGAGAGCCGGTAGAATTCCTACCGAAGAAAATGAACGTGTATTACAAAAAATAAAAGACAAAATAAAAAGACCCGAAGGTGTAGATATGCACCTGATCACCGAGTCGGAGCACCGGGCAGTTCTTGTACTAAGAGGGGAGGGACTTGATGATAATGTAGGTGATACCGATCCTCAGCAAACCGGCATTCCACCCTTAGATCCAGCCAGAGATGAGCATGCAAGTTCTAAAACCGCTAAACTGGTAAGTGGCTTGCTTGATCAAATAAAAGACATCTTAAAAGATGAAAAACAAGCGAATTTTATTCTAACCAGAGGTTTTGCTCAACTTCCCAGCTGGGCCTCTTTTGCTGAAAGGTGGAAATTAAAGCCTGCTGCAGTTGCCGGCTATCCTATGTACCGAGGGGTGGCTCGTTTATTTGGTATGCCTGTAGTTGCTTCTCCTACCGAAGCTAAGGGCATTTGTGAAGAAGCTGCTAAAGCACTTAAAGATCATACATTTGTTTTTGCTCATTTTAAATATACAGACAAAACCGGTGAAGATGGGGATTTGAATGCCAAAGTAAAAAGGATAGAGGAAATGGATGCAGCACTACCTGCGCTTTTGGAAGCTAAGCCAGATGTTTTAATTGTCACGGGCGACCACTCTACTCCACCGGCATTGAAAGCACATAGTTGGCATGCCGTTCCATTGCTGATGCAAGCGCCTTACTTGCGTGGGCCGTTTTTGGATAGGTTTCATGAAAAAACATGCATACAGGGTGAAATAGGCACTATTACAGCTAAAGAAATTATTCCGTTGGCATTGGCTCACGCGGACAAATTGCAAAAATTTGGAGCTTAAAATTCAATAACCAAACAAAAAGAGGTTTCAATTTTCTGAAACCTCTTTTTATTATAAACCTCCGTGTTTTCATTCAAAAACATCCCCCAAATATACCTCCCAAATGATCATTTTCTCATTTCCCGATTTTTTATTAAGTCGCTGAGAATAATCAGTCATTTGATATTTTGCATCACCGTAATCAAATTAAAGAACACCCTCGTGTATTCCAATCTTTGTTTCCTGAAATAGGTTTAGTCATAAATTAAAAATAATAAGAATAATATCCTTTTACGCCTTTTTTATTCATACCTTCAATGATTACCCGACCATCCAATTTCATCAATATTCTTACTAATTCACGTGCATTAGTAATAGGTTTTTTATTGATATTAGTCACGATAAACCCTTCTTCTATTTTAAGATTACCTATGGGGCCCGGATTTATTTGCGTAATTCGAACACCATGATCCAAATCCATGTAATCAAGTTCTTCGTTGCTAAGCGTTTCAAATTCAGCTTTTAGGTCAGCGGAGTAAAAAAGGTCTCGTTTGATCAGGTTGGTAGTTCCAAGCCTATTGGTTAACTTCATATTAGTATTCTTGATTTTACCATCTCTTTTGTAGGTGATGCTCACCTTTTCGCCGGGAGAATAGTAGCCAATTTGCTCTTCAAATGTAGCTTTACTGCTGATTGGCTCTCCATTTACTGATAGAATTATGTCTCCTTTTTGAAAGCCTGCTTCTACGGCGGCTCCTTTATTATTCACATAAGTTATTACCACTCCTGACAAGTCTTCTACATCCAATTGCTCGGCAATTTCCGGATCCATATCCACGATATCAGCCCCTATAAATGCTTTTTGTACCTCTCCATATTCAATCATATCGTCGGCAACTTTGCGCACAATGTCTACCGGTACTGCAAATCCATATCCTGCATAAGAACCGGTTTTGGATAATATGGCCGTATTTATCCCTACCAGTTCCCCATCGATATTAACCAAAGCACCGCCGCTATTTCCTGGATTTATGGCAGCATCTGTTTGAATAAATGACTCGATAGGAAAGTCACTTTTCAATATATTTATTTCCCGGCCTTTGGCACTAACAATACCGGCAGTTACAGTACTGGTTAGGTTAAATGGATTTCCCACGGCAATTACCCATTCACCAACTTGCAAATCACGACTACTTCCTATGGTAATATTAGGCAAACTGTTGGCTTCTATTTTCAATATGGCTAGATCGGTTGATGGATCTGTACCAATCAATTGAGCAGGATAACTTCTTTTATTATGAATCACTTCTAAATTATCAGCACCATCAACTACATGATTATTGGTAATAATAAAGCCATCAGAAGTATATATTACCCCACTACCACTGCTGATTGTCTGACCGGCTTGTTCACCAAAAAACCATTCGAACCAGCTATTACCATAGCGAGTTTGAGAAACAGTTTTAATATATACAACACTGGGGGTTGATTTGGCCGAAGCTGCCACAAAATCTTTTTCGATAGCTAACTTATTGGGAGAAAGTGCTTTACCGGAGATTGAGTGATTAAAACTTTCTGATTTGGAATTACTGGCAGCCAGATATTGTGGATTGTGTACCTGATCATTAACACTATAAAACTGATTGTAAAAAAAGGCCCCGGTAAAACCGGCCAGAAGAGATAAAACAATGCTTAAAACCAAGTTTTTCATAAAAGTGTTATTGCTATATAATGGTAACTAGTATTCGGTTTTTACAACGTAAAGTAAATAAAAAAACTACAAAACATTTTCAGACTTAACGAAAATTAACATATTAATTACATAAAATCATTTCTCAATATTAAAATTCATTAGCTTTGCGGCCTTATGGGAATAAGATCAACTTTAAGTAAACCATTGGCTTCCTTGGTGGTAAGCCAGCAACGCAAGTGGGCTGCCAATCCTGCAGCCTCTCAAGAAAAAGTTTTTCATCAGTTAGTAAATGTTGGAAAAAAAACGCAGTTTGGGCAAGATCACAACTTTAATAATATTCGAAATTACGATGATTTCAAAGAAAATGTTCCCATACGCGATTACGAAGAATTAAAACCTTATATAGAAAAAATACTTGCAGGCGAAAGCGATGTGCTTTGGCCTGGTAAGCCCGCTTACTTTACCAAAACTTCAGGTACTACTTCTGGTACGAAATATATTCCCCTTACCAAAGACTCGATACCTAATCACCTCAACAGCGCTCGCAATGCTATATTGAGTTATGTGCATGAAACCGGCAAATCGCAATTTTTAGATGGAAAATTGATTTTTCTTTCCGGAAGCCCAACACTGGATGAAAAAGCGGGTATAAAAACCGGTCGGTTGTCAGGTATTGTAAATCATCATGTGCCTGGTTATTTGCGTACCAACCAAATGCCCAGTTTCGACACTAACTGCATTGAAGACTGGGAAGAAAAACTGGAAAAAATCATTGATGAAACATTGAATCAAGATATGACCTTAATTAGTGGAATTCCACCATGGGTACAAATGTATTTTGATCGCATTTATAAACGAACCGGCAAAAAGGTTAAAGACATATTTCCAAATTTTGAAATGTTCATTTACGGAGGTGTCAATTTTGAACCGTACCGGGCCAAGTTATTTGAATCAGTAGGAAAGGTAATTGATTCTATAGAGACTTACCCTGCATCGGAAGGTTTTATTGCTTACCAGGATTTACAATCCGAAGAAGGGCTGCTTATGCTTTTAAAAAGCGGTATTTTCTTCGAATTTATTCCAATCGATGAATATTTTAATGATCACCCTACCCGGTTGCGTATAGATGAAGTAAAAACCGGAATAAATTATGCAGTTATTTTAAATAATAATGCCGGCCTTTGGGGATATTCCATTGGCGACACTGTAAAATTTGTTTCTACTGATCCTTACAGGGTATTGGTTACCGGAAGGGTAAAGCACTTCATTTCAGCCTTTGGCGAGCACGTAATAGGGGAAGAGGTAGAAAAAGCGATGAAAATGACCATGACTAAATTTCCGGAAGTAGAATTGGTTGAATTCACGGTTGCCCCTCAAGTTACACCTAAAGAAGGGTTGCCTTTGCACGAATGGTACGTGGAATTTGCCAAGCCACCTAAAGATTTGGAAGCTTTTGAAAAAGAAATAAATTTGCATCTGCAAAATCTAAATCCCTATTATGACGATCTTATTTCTGGAAAAATATTGAGACCTTTGAAAATAATTTCTTTGCCAAAGGGTTCTTTCATCAACTACATGAGATCTCAGGGAAAATTAGGAGGACAAAACAAAGTGCCGCGTTTAGCTAATGACCGAAAAATTGCTGATGAAGTAGAAAAAATGGTAAACAATTAATAAGTGAAAGTTAAATCTACTATAAAACATATTACAATATTAGGATCTACCGGTTCTATAGGCACTCAAGCCCTGGAAGTAGTAGCGGCCAACCCCGATAAATACCAGGTTGATGCATTAACTGCCAATTTCAACTCACGTCTGCTTATTGAGCAGGCATTAAAGTTTCATCCTAAAGCTGTTTTAATTGGTCAGGAAGATTTGCGTAAAGAAGTTGAAGAAGCTTTAAAAAATGAAGATATTAAAGTTTTAAGTGGAAAAGACGCTTTAAGTGACATGGTTCAAATACCTTCTACTGAGTTGGTAATCACTGCATTAGTCGGGTTTTCCGGTTTACGTCCTACTATCAGCGCTATTAAAGCTGGCAAAAACATTGCCCTAGCCAATAAAGAAACATTGGTAATTGCCGGGGATATGATCACCAAGTTGGCTAAGGAACATAATATTGAGATATATCCTGTCGATTCTGAGCATTCAGCTATATTTCAATGTCTTACCGGAGAAGATAATAATAGTATTGAAAAATTGATTTTAACTGCTTCAGGTGGTCCTTTTAGAGGTAAAAATAAAGAATATTTAAAAACTGTAACGAAGCACCAGGCACTAAAACACCCCAACTGGGACATGGGTGCAAAAGTAACCATTGATTCGGCTTCTCTTATGAATAAAGGATTGGAAGTGATTGAAGCGCATTGGTTATTTGGATTACCCACAGATAAGATAGAAGTAATTGTACATCCTCAATCTATAATTCATTCAATTGTACAATTTGTCGATGGGTCTATGAAAGCGCAGATGGGTCTTCCTGATATGCGAGTTCCCATTCAATATGCTATGAGCTATCCGGAAAGACATTCTTCTGATTTTCCCAGATTTGACTTCAGTCAGTTCTCTTCGCTCGATTTTGAAAAACCTGACATAATGACTTTTAAAAATCTGAGCCTGGCATTTGAAGCTTTGAAAAAAGGTGGTAATATGCCTTGCATTTTAAATGCTGCTAATGAAATAGCTGTGGCAGAATTTTTGCGTGACCGGATTGGATTTTTAGAAATGTCGGAAATAATAGAACGATGTATGGGCGATATGCATTATATAGCGTCGCCTTATTATGAAGATTATATTAATACAGATAAAGAAACAAGAATAAAAGCACAAGAACTTATAAAGTAAATGGAAGGATTAGTAATGGCAGCTCAGATAATTCTGAGCTTATCAATTTTAGTGGGGATACATGAGTTTGGTCACATGATTACGGCCAAATGGTTTGGTATGAGAGTGGAACAATTTTCGATTGGTTTTCCTCCCAAAATTTTTGGGGTTAAAAAAGGGGAAACTGAATATTCAATAGGTTCCATACCGTTAGGTGGTTTTGTTAAGATTTCCGGCATGGTGGATGAGTCATTGGATACTGAAAAACTGGGAGAGGAACCCAAACCCTGGGAGTTTCGCTCCAAACCTGCCTGGCAGCGGCTAATAGTAATGCTAGGTGGCGTTACCATGAATGTGATCACAGGAATTATTATCTTTATTATCATTACCTTCATTTACGGAGACCCTTATATTCCTAAAGAAGAAATTGCTGAACATGGAATTGTAGCCCATGAACTGGCCAAAAAAATTGGATTACAAACAGGCGATAGAATATTAGAAGTTAATGGTAATGATTATGAACGCTTCAGTGACCTGACTGGCACTAACGTGCTGCTGGAAAGCAATAGTTATTATTCCATTGATCGTAATGGAGAAACCATAAGAATCGATATCCCTAATAATTTTATCGAAGAACTTTCTGATGTAAAAGCTGCTCGATTTATGGAGCCAAGGGCTTTTTCCGAAGTAACTAACATTTTAAAAGATGGTAATGCCGCTAAATCCGGACTGGAAGAAAACGATGTGATCACCATGGTAAATGGTGATACTACCTACAGTTACGAATTAAATGAAAAAATAAAGCAAAATGCTGGCAATGCCATTTCTTTCACTGTTAAAAGACCAACAGGCAATGGCGAAGACCCGGTTGATTTCATTCAGGAAAAAATACAAATCACAGTAGGTAGCGATAGCTTAGTGGGTATTCAATTTAGGCCGGATCTTGATTTAAATTATTTGCATTATACTTTTGGAGAATCAATTGGAAAGGGAGCAGCCAGAGCATTTGAAGCAGTTTGGGTAAATATAAAAGCATTTGGCAAGATAATCCGGGGCGAAATTTCAGCTACCAAATCTTTAAGTGGTCCTATTGGTATTGCGCAAGTTTTTGGTGGCGATTGGGATTGGCTGCGATTCTGGAGCTTAACCGGACTACTTTCCATGGTATTAGCATTTATGAATTTATTACCCATACCAGCACTTGATGGCGGTCATGTAATGTTCCTGCTTTATGAAATAATCTCTGGTCGTAAGCCTTCAGATAAATTTATGGAAATAGCTCAAAAAATAGGAATGGCTCTATTGCTGGCACTTATGGTATTTGTGATATTTAACGACATTTTAAAGCTTACTCCATGGGGATAATGCCATCCCCTTTTTTATCATTTAATAAAAAAATACTCATTTATTTAACCTGAGCTCATACACTATGTTTTGGTTATATGAGTTTCGATTTAATTTATATTACTGATCAGAAGAAAGGTATTACCCGAATAAAAAAGGATGATAACTTCTCGTATTATGATTGTAATGGTAATCTTATCCAAGATCAAAAAGAAGTTGAAAGACTTAATAAATTAGCTATTCCTCCTATCTGGGAAGATGTATGGGTATGTGACAATCCGAAAGGGCATCTGCAAGCAGTTGGTTATGATCAAAAGGGACGAAAGCAATACTTATATCATGACGAATGGATGAGTTTTCGCAATGAAAACAAATATCACAAAATTTATGAATTTGGAAAAACATTGCCTGACATCAGAAAAAAAGCTTACGAAGATATTCAAAAATCAGGATGGCCACGTGAAAAGGTGCTGGGGCTAGTTATACTAACCCTGGATGAACTACATATCCGTATTGGCAACTTGCATTACAAAAAAGTAAATGAAACTTATGGCTTAACTACCCTTCGTAGACGACATTTGCATTTACAAGATGACACAATCAGGCTGGAATATAAAGCCAAAAGTGGTAAGTATAGAAAAATCAATGTAAAAAATAATCATTTAGTAAACCTAATCAGAGAAGTATCAGAGTTGCCTGGTTACGAAATTTTTAGATATAAAGAAAAAGGAAAAACTATTCCGGTTGATTCTCAGGATGTCAACGAATATTTAAAAGAAATAAGTAATGAAAGTTTTTCGAGTAAAGACTTTAGAACCTGGGGGGGTACTGTAAAAGCCATAGAAAAAATACCGGAAGGGATAGCCGCAGTAAAAGATAACAAACGATTGAAACTTTCTTCCACAGTAGTAAAATTAGTTGCCAATGATCTGGGCAATACACAATCTATTTGTCGAGACTACTATATTCATCCAATCGTTATGAATAAAGTAGAAAATGAAGAACTGGATAGTTTTGAGTTTGAAAATTTTGATTCAGGAAAATTTGGTCATGAACCTGCAGAAAAAAAGGCGCTTGCTCTTATTGAAGAATATGAAAGCAATATAAATAAATATTGAGGAATTGCATTGACTGTCAAATAGTTAATGATTTTCATCCAAAAAAACTATTTTATTGGTGATTTAATGAATAAAATAAGGTTATATTTGCTCTATAAATAGTACAACTTATACTGAACATTTTACCATATGGGAATAGTGCTGCCACTGGTTGTGGTTTTTATTGCGTGCCTTATAATTTGGAAAACCAGTGATAGTTTTGAACGCGCCTCAGAATACTTGGGTCGAAATTTATCGGATGGAGTAAGAGGAGCAACAATAAATGCGATAGCCAGCTCAATGCCGGAACTTCTGACTTCGCTTTTTTTCTTAATAAATATTAAAAATGCAGAGGGGTTATCCGGTGGCATTGGAACAACCACGGGAAGTGCTATTTATAATAGTATGGTAATACCGGCACTGGTAGGTATTTTTGTGTTTTTTAAACTCTCATCAAAAAAATTTAAACTGACAAGAAAAGTAATCTTACGAGATGGGTTTTTCTTATTGATTATAGAAGTTATTTTCCTTTTTATTCTCTCCGGAAAAAACATCACCTGGTTTGATGGATTTTTGCTGGTGCTGGCCTATTTTATTTACCTTGCTTTCATGTTTATTACCATGAAAAATCGAGCACCGCAAGCTGAAGAAACTGCTGGAATATCAAATAAAGACGTGAGTCCGGATTATGAACAAAAAAATAAATTTATTAGCCTTTTAAAACTCAATCTAACCTATGTGGTAATTGGCAACAAAAAAATTACCAGCAATAAAGCCTGGATATTGTTATCATTTTCAACATTTATTATGGGCTTAAGTTGCTTGTTACTTGTGCAGGCATGTGAATACCTGGGTTCCGAAAGTTATTATTTACCTCTCTTCGGAGAATTAAAAGGTCTTGACATACCGATAATGTTTGTAGCTCTTATTTTGGTATCGGCTGCTTCCAGTGTGCCTGATACTATTATATCAATTAAGGATGCACAAAATGGCAACTATGATGATGCTTTCTCTAATGTGCTTGGTAGTAATATTTTTGATATATGTTTTGCCTTAGGTTTGCCAATACTGATTTATACAATTATATATGGCCCGTTTGTAATGCCGGAAAGTATCATTGAAATCACTTTTGAATTAAGGATTATTTTAATTGTTTTAACGCTTGCAGCACTCTTTATATTTTTAGTAGGAAATCACTTTACCCGTATAAAAGCCGTTTTGTTAATGGTGATTTATTGTATTTTCGTTACTTATGTGGTTTTAAGAGGTTTTGACATAGAAATTCCTTTTGAAAAAGTATTGTTAAATATTTTTTAAAGATAATTTCAGCCCCTTTATTTATTCCTGGTTGTTCCGAATAAATTATACATTATTCAATACGCAAGATTCTGCTTTTGGGATATTTGACCAAATAATGAAGTTTTACTTCCTTCTGTGTTCCAGGATCAATTTTCAAGTTCCAAACCACTTCACCATTGTTTTCATTTATCCGGCCACCACTTTTTTCTTCAACATCTACTTCAATTTCCTGCAAGACGCTAACTGGCACCTGATCCAAAAGTCGTAAATCAATAAGCTGCTTTTTATTATTTTTAATTTTTATCAACCAGATGCGCTCCTCCTCTTTTTTACTACTTAAAAATTGGCTACTGGTGTAGTTAGTTTCCAGCTTACGATTAATAACCAATCCATTATCTACTCCTAGAGATAGCTGAAGTGTATCACCTGCACTTGATACGTCCAGTACACTTTTACCCATAAATGTGTTTTCAAAATACAATTGCGCTTCACCAGCTAATAAATTGTATTTCTCCCAGTCAGGCACATAGGCCAACAAAAAAGCGTGTGGTGCAATTTTAGGCACCGCATAATATTCGTATTTAGCAGGAATGGAATAATGTTGCATTTCTATGGTAAGATTTTTTCCATCGGAAGGAATTGTATACGGATTGGCTACTGAAAACTCTATATTAGTAGTAGTCTCTTTTTCTTCAGTTGCTACAGGTATCGTGCTCATTCCCCGAATTTTTATACCTGACATCTTTTTACTTGATTCATTTTTAGAAATACTTTTATTTCTTTCTATGCCATATCCGGTTACCACTACTTCATTTAATTGCCGTATGTCTTCATTTAATGAAATATTCATTATTGGCCCTTTTACTTCAACCTCTTTTGTTTGAAAGCCCACAAAGGAGTACACAAGTGTGGAAGCATTATTGGGTAACGTTAACGAATAATGGCCATTCACATCGCTCACAGTTCCTACCGTTGACCCTTTAACTATCACGTTTACACCAGGGAGAGGCTCACCATTTAAATCTGTAATAACACCAGCCACTGATCCTAATTTTATGTTATCATATTTGGGTGGCGCTAGATAATAATTAAGGTAATACGGTTTTAGCTCAGGAGCAACAGCCGATTTTTTCGGGTCGCTGGTGCTAAATGATATTTTCACATTGTTCCAATCCTGCTCAGTTTTTTGTTGTATATTAGCTTTATAAACCAGGTTCACCGGTTCCAAGATTGAATTTACCCGTACATCATAGCTGGGAAACCAACTGGCATTATTCACCAGATAATATAAATCAAATGAAGAGCTGCCGGCTGTTTTGGCATCAATATTTACCCATATTTCGCCACTTGGTAATTCATCATCTTTGAACAAATTGGATATGGTCCGATTAATCTGGCTGATTTCTACATTTAAAGAATTTATTTTTGATTGTGTAGTCAGTTCTTCCTGCTTAATATCAGTTAATCTATCCCGGTAGAAGTTTACAGCTTCTTTTAATTGACTAACAGATAACGTGTTTTCGCCTTTTATACTCATATTGTTCTTCAGAAATACTATTTCTTCTTGCAGAACAGACATTTTTGCTTCGTATTTTTTAACTTTTTCTTCCAGCTCTTTAATTTTTACACTCCAACTATGTTCCTGATCCTTTATTCTATCTTCATTCAGATAGTTTAAGTGCCTGTTAACAGATAAAATAGTGAAATCTCCAACTGCTTTTAGTTGAATACTCTTTTCATCTATATAAGGTGAGAGATTAGTAAATTTGAGAGTTGTTTTACCAGAAGGGAAATTGATAATTTTCTCTCTTTTTATTTGCGCCCCTTGTAAGTAAACAGTTACTTCTTTTATTTTTGTTTCTGCTTTTTGCTCATTCTGGCCAAACGTAAAAGTAGATATTATTGAAAAGGCAATAATGAAATTTATGATTCTTAGCATGGTATTCCTTAATTTTTAAACAATTAT
>CAZQEZ010000050.1:8117-13334 GCA_964592475.1 uncultured Roseivirgaceae bacterium | reverse complement strand
GATTTATCACTTGATATCGAAAATCCTGAAAAGGAAAATGACAAGCATCAAAAACGCTACAGGAAGGAATACAGCAAGTGTTGCCGAAAGAAACTTTAATAGACTTTCGACAGCACTTTTTCAAACCTAAATTTTAATATCTAAATATAGCAGCTAAATCAGCATCCACAGTATCTTCCGGTATTTGATCTTTTTCTACAAAATATGCTTCTCCACTATTCAAAATTGTATTTACTGCAGATATATCTACTAAATCATTATCATCCTCTTGATATTCCTGGTGAATTTCAACTTTGGGCCCATTTTCAACTCCTAATTTTCCCCACTTACTTGCATCTTTAGCTACAAATAATGCCTCAATTCTACCATTAACAGAAGCTTTTACAATTTCTTCCAAATTATATGACGTATTTCCTGATCCTGCTAACTGATTATATTTTGCTACCCTGTTGTTCCTTAATTCTTTTTGATATGGCATCATAATCTCATTGGCTTTTTGATGCAGTTCGCCCGGCTTTGTTTCATCATGATTTCCTTTGATAAAACCATCAGCTATGCTGCCAATTGAGCTTACTTCCTTAAATATGGGAATTAAATATTCTACTCCAGCCAGTACAATTTGAGAGGTACTAGAAGATGGAAAGAAGCGAGAGAGTTCATCATTCACTTTTCGAAAGTACTCCTTTATATAAGGTGTGGTATCTACCTTTCCGCCTCCTTGTCCATGATAAATTTTGTCATTACCCTGAGAGCCTACTTGCTGAGAACGCATTTGCAATGATTGCTCAAACTGATAATAGCTAAGCACTTCATTTACCCCTTCCGGCAATATTTTCTCAAGGTCAAGCTCATGAATACCATATTCGGTAGCTTCAAGCAGCCGAACTTTTTCCAGACTAAGTGTTAAAATATAATAGATATTATTATCACTATAAGAGTATAATAAAGGTTTTAATAAGAAGCGATTACTAACCAAGCAAATATTATGCACCTGATAGGGCAGGCGATGATATTCAAAAAAGTCTTCTGCAATGAATATGGCTAAACCATCCAGCTGGTGATGCCAAAAATCATTATCTTCAACTAATTTATAAGCAGGCTGTAATAGGTTATCAATTTTATCGTCACTTATATCCTTGTCTTTTAAATTGGCACTGGTTTGCTGAAGCGCAGATTTAAGATTTTTAGCATCTTGATATTCGTTCACTTCTTTACCATATCTATGTGTATCTAAGTAAATACTTACTTATCAAATTATCTTTTTTGATATCGTTTAAATGTTGGATTTCTGATAGGCTAATTGGTCTCATATAATAAAAATCTTATTTAAAATTTAAAAAATAAACACCTACAAATGAAACCCTAAGGATGAGTTTATGTTCACTAATTATTAATTTCCAATCTGATTCTATTCAGTTTTTGAAAAATAGGTACTATATTTGCTCATATTCTACAGTTTTTGAACTTAATCAAACTGGAATGGAGCATTTTGTCAGTTTGATCAAAATGAGTACAAAAACACTATTATTAATTAAGTTAAACATTATAAAAGATGAATTTTATGAAAGCAATTGAAAGGGTTTTTTTAACCTTTATTATCACAATTTTTGTAGGTGGTCCTTTAATGGCCCAAGATAAAGAACTTGAAATAACGGATTCCGATTTGAAAGCTTATGCTGCCATTGATATGTCTGTTGATGTTATCACCGGTAGCGTTAAGCAATCTTTGCTACAAATGATTGAAGATCAGGAAGGTATGGACACCAGAAGGTACATGGAATTAAAAAAAGGTGAGGGCGAAGCAGCTAAAGAATGGGAAACCAAGTTTTTAGGAGTAATAAATGATATGGCCAAGAAAAGAGGTGCGGCTGCTAAAGAGGTACTGAATTTAATTGTTAATAATTCAACTTTAACATCTGCAAAGTATGCTAAAATAAAAGATAGTATGGAAAGCGATCCTGATTTGAAAGCTCGTTATGAAGCAGTTGTTAAATAATTATTGATATTACTACTATTAACATAAATAGGCTCATGTGTAAACATGGGCTTTATTTTTGTATAATGCCACAATTGGCACACTTTTTATTAATCTCTTAACAGATAGAAACCTTAGTGATAAAATAAATTATTAGAGCAGATATTTAATTAATTAAAATGATTATTTTAAATGAAGCTAAAATAATTATCTTTACGACTCAAAAAATTAAATATTAATAAGTATTTATGAAAATTAAATTTTTATCTGTTGCATGCATGGTGTTTTTATGCTGGTCGTGTGCTCCCCAACCCGGACAAGAGGAAACATCTACAACTGAAATGGATACAACTTCCTTTGAATGGCAAACTGAACAATTCGCAGATTTACGCATATTGCGCTATCAAATTCCTGGTTGGAATCAATTATCTCTTGATCAAAAGAAATTAGTTTATTATTTAACTCAAGCAGGTTTAGAAGGGCGTGACATCATGTACGACCAAAATTACCGGCATAATCTGGATATCAGAAAGGCACTGGAAAATATTTACACCCAATATGACGGTGATAAAGCTACAGAAGAGTGGCAAAATTTTGAAACCTACCTTAAAAGAATATGGTTTTCTAATGGCATTCACCATCATTATGCATCTACCAAAATAAAGCCGGATTTTAATGAGCAATATTTACAATCATTATTAGATGCCACAGAAACCAACCTTTCATCAGAGGCTATTGCTGTTATATTCAATGACGAAGATAGCAAAAAAGTAAGCCTTGATGCTTCTAAAGATTTATTAACAAGTTCCGCGGTTAACTTTTACGCTCCTGATGTAAACCAGGCAGATGTGGAAGAATATTATAGTAAAGTGATTGATAAAACTGCTCAGCAACCAATTTCTTATGGATTAAACTCTAGGTTGGAAAAAGATGCTACAGGTAATTTGGTTGAAAACACCTATAAAATAGGTGGACTATATGGTCCTGCATTGGAAAAAGTAGTTGAGTGGTTGCAAAAAGCAGTAATAGTAGCGGAAAATGATCCTCAGGCAGAAGCACTCAAACTTTTAATTGAATATTATCAAACCGGTGACTTGAAAAAATGGGATGAGTATAATGTGGCCTGGGTGCAGGCTATCGAGGGTGATATCGACTATATCAATGGATTTGTAGAAGTTTACAATGATCCGTTGGGTTATAGAGGTTCTTATGAAACCATCGTAGAAATTAAAGACTTTGAAGCTTCGGAACGCATGAAAGTGCTTATGGAAAATGCCCAGTGGTTTGAAGATAATAGCCCTTTAATTGAAGAGCATAAAAAAGAAAATGTGGTAGGAGTAACTTATAAAGTAGTAAGTGTGGCAGGTGAAGCCGGAGACGCTAGTCCATCTACACCAATTGGGGTAAATTTACCAAATGCTAATTGGATACGCGCTGAATATGGCTCCAAGTCGGTAAGCTTAGGCAATATTATCGATGCTTATGATAAAGCTTCAGGAGATAGCTACATAGCGGAATTTGCCTATAGTGAAGAGGAAATGAATAGATCAAAGTTATACTCGTTTCAGGCAGATAAGTTGCATACTGCCCTCCATGAAGTAATAGGACATGCATCTGGTAAGCTGAACCCCGGTGTAGGTACTCCAAAAGAAACCTTAAAGAGCTATGCTTCCACATTAGAAGAAGGCAGAGCTGATCTGGTAGCCTTATATTATTTACACGACCCTAAAGTTGTATCGCTAGGTTTATTGCCTGATCTGGAAGCAGGTAAAGCAGCTTACGATGATTATATTCGCAACGGGTTAATGTTGCAATTACGCCGCATAGAAAAAGGGCAAGATATTGAAGAAGCACATATGCGAAATCGCCAAATGGTTGCAAAATGGGCTTATGAAAGGGGTAAAGAAGATAATGTAATTGAGAAAAAAGAAAAAGACGGAAAAACTTATTTTGTAGTTAACGATTATGAAAAGCTACGTGAATTGTTTGGCCAATTGCTAAGGGAAGTTCAGCGGATCAAATCAGAAGGTGACTATGAAGCAGGAAAAGCATTGGTGGAAGATTATGGTGTAAAAGTAGATACTGATATCCATCGAGAGGTGTTAGCCAGAACCGAAAAACTTAATTTAGCACCTTATTCAGGTTTTATAAATCCTGATTTGGTTCCAGTGATAGAAAATGATGAAATTATTGATATTAAAATAGAATATCCTAATGATTTCACCTCTCAAATGTTAAAATATAGCAGCGAGCATAGTCATTTATAAAAATTTTCTTTTATAATTCAATAATTAAATTAGTATTTCAATAAAAACAAATGCTATGATAGCCATTATTTCCCCTGCCAAAAGATTGGATTTCGAAAAAAAAGTTAATTTTAATCAGTCGGAAGTTCGTTTTCAAAAAGAAACAAAATCATTAATTGAAGTATTGCGGAAGAAATCAGAAAAAGAAGTACAATCATTGATGAGCCTGAGCGATCGCCTGGCAAACATGAACCTTGAGCGATACCAGCAATTTCAAACCGATGATATACCGAATTATGCCAAACAGGCGCTTTTTGCTTTTCAGGGTGATGTATATCAAGGCATGCAGACGGACTCTTTTGATCACAAGGATGTAGAATATGCCCAAAATCACTTGAGAATGCTCTCCGGACTATATGGCATCCTAAGGCCATTGGACAAGATTCAGCCTTACCGACTGGAAATGAGCACCAAATTAACTATCAATGGAGATGAATCACTCTATAGCTTTTGGGGCGATAAAATAGCTAAAGAATTGCAAAAAGACCTTCAGGCCCAGGGAGATGATATCCTGCTCAATTTAGCTTCTAATGAGTATTTCAAAGCGGTGGATACTAAAGCGATGGATATTCGATTAATTGATGTGGATTTTAAAGAGGTAAAAGCAGGCAAATACAAAACGGTGGCCATATATGCCAAACGAGCTCGCGGCATGATGGCACACTTCATGATCAAGAATAAAATATCTAATCCTGAGCACCTGCAAGGATTTGACTATGATGGTTATGCTTTTAACGATCATTTTTCTGAAGAGAATAAATTGGTTTTTACCAGAGGATGAAAAGAACTGATGATAGACGACAGCTGAATGACCGAGTATGACTGGAAGTTTTTAACCCAAAGGAGCGCCAAATTTCTTAATTATAATTAATTAAAATTACATCAAGGGATTGTAATTTGCTGCCTGAAACCCAGAAGTTATGTCTTTAAATACAA
>CAZQEZ010000050.1:0-8017 GCA_964592475.1 uncultured Roseivirgaceae bacterium | reverse complement strand
AAAAGTCACTTTATCATAAAACTAGCCCTAATTTTATATTGCAGCTTAATTTTCTTGAAGCCAATATCTGCATTGCTTCCCTGACCTCTTCCGGCATCAAAAACTGCATTAGCAGTGCTCCTTCCATAGTAGGGGCTACCACTACCCATTTCCACTTCTTGTATTTCCAGTGCTTCACCTGGTTCTTCTCCAATAGCTTGTAATAAATATTCGGCTTTATCTTTGGCCGCCTGTATAGCTTTGATTTTCAACTCTTTACGATATTCCTCGATAGCAGAATGTGAATAATCACTGATATTTACAAATTCGATACCGTCAGGATCCATTGCATCTAAAATATCATTTACTTTGAGCAAATCACTCAACTTTAATCTGTATTGCTTTTTAGCCAAAAATTCTTCGTTTTGCTTTTTCTTTTTGTACCAATATTCTTTGTTCCAGCCATAAACATTTTCAATTTGAAAATCCTCACTATCTATTCCAGCATCCTTCACTGCTTCTGCTAATTGATTTTCAAGTATACGAATTTCAACCTTATCGTTCTTATTAGTTTTATATTCTTGCAGGCTTATGGATAGGAAAATTTCGTCTGGTACGATCTCCATTTCTGCACTACCTACAACTATAATTTTTTTCAAGCTTTCTATGTCAGTATTTTGGGCCAATAAAGCAGTATTAGCTATCAGCCCAAGCAAAACAAAAATTGCAGTTTTTTTCATATTAATTGATTTTAAATATTTTAATTGATTTCAATGCTGGTGATCAGTCCAATTCTTATGCCAAAATCTCTAAAATTACCATTTTCCCAGGAAGTAATGGCTTCTAATCTCAAAATTCTGAAAATATAATCAATGCCATAGCCTACTTCCATATAATTATCAATTCCTGTGTTTGTCAGATAATTGAAAATGAGGTTCTCTTTCAGACCCGTAAGCCTAACCAATGGAATTTGAGTAAGCAGAAACTTGCGCCATTGAAAATTACTGTTCAGTTGAAGGTATTCACCGGAAGTACTGAAACGGTAATATTCCAAAAGTCTGAAGCGACCTGTTAAATCAGCACTTAAAAACGGGGTTTGATTACCCAAAAAATGCTTGTAATCTACAAAATATTCTGGCTCATCCAGAAACCCCCCAGCTTCTGCAGTATAAGTAAAAGTGCCTCTAATTCCTAAATCAAACTTGTCTTCCACTTTTAAATACAGGTGGTTAAAATCTACATCACTATCAAGTAATCCGGAAACACCGCCCCGGTAACCAAAGGTAAAGGTTGCTGCATCATCATACTGTGGTTGGAGCACGTCATTATATTTAGTAAACTTTAATCCGGGTTGCCATGATATTTTCAGTGATGTGGTAAGTGCATTGTGCTGCGGAAATTCTGTTTCCGTTTCAGCATTGAAGGGAAAATTGGAAGTATAGACCCGGTCCTTATTTTCTATCAGGGTCCAGTCGGCGTTGTTTTGCAGGGGGTAACGGGTGGCGTATTCTGCTTGTAATCGCCAGTGCCATTTGTAGTTGATTTTCTGGCCCCATTCGGCTCGGAGGTAGTCCTTTTCATAAATTTTCATTAGGTTACGCTCCAGCAGGAGGGTGGTAAGTGTATTTAAAAATGGAGTGATCGGTTCTTCATCATAATATTGGGAAATAAATCTGCCTCCTTCCAGCGAAAGCGCATGACTATTCCCGGGATTTTTAAATTTGCTGTAATTGAAATTTAATCGCCCATTCAATACCTCGCGGTCCCAGGCATATCGTAATTGAGGGCCAAATGAGAATGAGGTGCTTTTTTCATTTCTGGTTTTATAGCGTAGGCCATACATGAAATTAACCCCTTCTACCGTATTGTAATTGAGCGTAGTAAACATATTGTCAATTTCCAGCCGGCTTTTCTTACCCAATTTAAAGTCTCCTCCGGTTATCACCTTCTGTATTTTAAAGGTATTTCTTTTCACGGTATTTACTGAATCCTGGCGTTCTTCTTCCTTTTCAGCCAAAGCTACGCTATCCATTTGCTGATAGCCGCGGATTTCTTTATCTGATAATGGAATAGGTCTTACCTGTTGCCAATAGCTGCTGTCTTGCTTATAGGCAAGGCTGTCAATTTTCTGGCTGCGTTCACTGATCACATCCGGCTCTTCTTTTGCTTTTTGCTCTTCTTTTTCATACTCGATCAGCTTTTTGCGCAAAGTTTTACGCCCCATTTTGGTGTTGTTATTAATTTCAGTAATGTCCTTGTCCTTATTAATTGATTGATCTGTTTCAATTTTTTTCTCATCTACTATAATAATGTCATCAGGAAGATCGGGATTTAAAGTTACTTGGTAATTGGAAATTGAAGCTAAGTACTGATATTGAAAACCAAATCCAAGAATGCTACCGGTTATATAATAGCGGTGAGAAACCGGTAACCAGACATTTTCTTTTATAGGTGCAAAGGATTGTTTGATATTAAACTTTATACCTAATTTGATTACATCAAGATCCAAACTGTAGATGCTCCAGTCATCTTCCACAATGTGCAGAATGCCAGAAAAAACATCATCTCCTTTGGAACGGGGAATAACGCTGATCTTACTCACTGCATAGCCACGATCTTCAAAAGTGCCTTCATATTCAAACCGATAGTAATTAAATGCACGTGGGGATAAGGGGGACACCGCCCCGGCAACTTCTTTATCATAAAAACTGGCATTAATATACATCATTGGACTGGTTTCATTGGCTTCACCATCGGAACGTATAGAAATAACATTTTCCTTATAGGTGGCAGGTCTTTCATAAGTCACTTCGGTAATTGACTCCATTACAAAAGTGCGGCTGGTATCGATGCCCTCTTTCTTTAACTGCCGACGAGCAAGCCATGGTATTTTGGTTAAACCACCGGTGCCTTTAAGATATACTGTAGATATATAACTATCCACTTGATTTTGGTGATATTTACTTTTGGCAATGGCTTTTCGCATAATGGTATAGGCCGGATCTTCATCAGCGGCAGAAACTTCAACATTTTGCAACATCATTACCTGCGGTTGCAATTTCACATTTAGCACCACAAAATCATTTTGTATGGTCACGGCTTTGGTTTTTGATTCGTATCCCATAAATTGAAAAACCAAATGATAGTCTCCTTCAGGTAAAGAAAGTTCAAAAAAGGCATCTCCGTTACTGGTAGTTCCAGTATTAAGTTCTTCAACGAATATAGTAGCAAAAGGCAATAAATCACCTTCTGTGCTTTGAATCGTGCCTTTAATACCACCTGCTTGTGCAAAAATTGGAAAAAGTAGGCCAAGGATTATTAGTTTTCGCATATTAGTAGTCTATAATTTGTTTTTTTATGAGGATGTAATTTGGTACAAAAGGGTTGCAAATGAAAGAGAATTTATTTGAATGGTAGGTAAAGGCCGTAGCCAACCACCTGTTTGCAAAAAGGATAAGCAAAAGAATTACTTAAAATAAAATAAAAAATGAATTTATTGATTTTTTTTACCATGCAGAATTTAGCAATTAACACGTTAGGAAATGGTCACCTATTCACCGAGACGCGAGCAACCAGGGAAGAAGAAATCTAAAAATCAGTTAGCAGTAATCAAATTTCACTCCTTTTTTACTAGTTCGTTATTTTGCCAGATGCCTTTGGCCACTACATCTCCATTTTTGTCATAAAACACCCCTTCACCATTGCGCTTGTCATTCTGCCATTCGCCGGCAAACATTTCCCCATTGGGCCAATAATAATTCCCTTCTCCTTGGCGCTGATCCAATACAAAGTTACCCTTGTAGTATTCGCCATCAGGCCAATAGAAAACACCCTCTCCATCGCGCATATTATCTTCCCATTGGCCTTCGTAGCGACTTCCATTGCTGTATAAGGCTACTCCCCAGCCGTTGGCTTTACTTTCTTTTATTTCTCCCACATAATAGATTTCCAATCCTTTTTCATTGCTAAATTTCAAATAATTACTTTTGGTTTTATTGGCCAATTGTTCCGTGAGACTTTCCATTCGCATGTTGGCTTTTGCCAGTGCAAATCTGAGCGAGTCTATTTTATCTACCTGTATTTCTTCTGCTGAAGCCAATTGATTGGCTAGTGAATCAATTTGTTTGGATTTATTTGACAGAGCCTGCTGAAGTTTTTCACCGGTAAAATCTTGCTGATCTTCCTGACTGTTTTCCATTGCCTGCAATTTGCTTATTCGTTGTTGAATGATAGTAGAAAATTCATCACCTTTTATTTCTTTAAGTAATTTTTCATATGCTTGCCTGGCACTTACATAGTCTTCATTAATCACTAATGAATCGATGGTCATGAGCTGCTCGAACATATTTTCTGCTCCATTTTCAATACCGTTTTGCTGAAAGGCCGCTAGTTCTTTTTGTAATCTATTGGCACGCGAAAAAAAGAAAATAGCCAAGGAAGCCATGAAAGCTACTAAGACATAAAGAATGATATTTTTATAGGAATTTTTCATGAACTAGTTTGTTGTTACATTGTCTTAATTTATAGCCTTTTAATGAACTTTGGGTAGTCTGTTTTCAATTTGTCTAAGGTCGGGTGAAAAATAAACATGCAGGCGCAGGGTCCATTTCTGATTATATAGTTCACCGTAAGGTATTTCTTGTCCCATAGAATACATGAGGCCGGCAGCCACTGTCAATTGTGGTTTTAAAATATAACCAAGAGAAGTATGCAATCGAAGATCTTCCAGCGGGCTATTGATTACGGGTTTGCCACTTTGTAAAATAACTTCTGCCTCCGGCCCAAGGTAAAAAGCTCCTGGCGATAATTTTGGTTTATTCAAAGGTATTTTTACATTAAGCATGTACCGCCATCTGTTGCGGAAAACAAATGAGCTGTTTTCGGTAAATTTTCTTGTCCAACGATGCTCAATACGCACCCGGTGATAAACCATAAAGCGAGATAAAGGCTGGGCAAATTGATATTCATGCCATATGCGCCACTCTGGCACCATAGGTTTTTCGTCTTCCAAAATTTCATCTGTATTAAAGTTTAAACGCACCACTCCACCCAAACTAACGTTAAACTGTTTGGAAAAAAGGTAGTTTATGGCATGCCGATTATAGATTTGTGCAATCTGACCGGCCATTATCGTATTATCACTTTCCTGAAATCGAAAATGAGTTTGTGCAATCCAAAAGAATTTGTCGGAAAGGCGAATATTGCCATAGGTGTTTATCCATAGCCTTGAAACGGGGGGCTTAAATTCTGAAGCCTTAGGTGCTAGTACTTCAGTTGTTTGACCCCATACTTTTGGTCCGGATAATACGAGTAAATAAAGTAAAAAGTGCTTTATTTTTATTTGTTTATAAAATTTTAACATTAGTAAACTTTTACATTGCTGGTTTAATTAATTGCAAGACCACCTGAGGGTCTTTTTCATTTTTGAGCTTACGCTCCAATTTTGAAGTATCTAGCTTTCTTAACGCTAACATTTTATTGTAAAGCTGATTCAATAAGTTAAGATATCTTTCACTATTTTCACAAGTTAAGTTATTTTCTATTTGCTGGTGAAGATAGGGGACAAGTACATTAGAATACGCATAGGTAAGTCGTTGCTTTACCTGATCATTCATAATAGTAGCTGTAAATGGATTCCATACCTGCTCAGTATACAATTCTTTTATTTCATTCCAGCGGGCAGGCTGCTTGTCAAGTGTCAAAGCCATTACTTGCAAGGTTTTCATGCATTCGATTAATAATCGCGCCTGTTTAGGTTTGACTATTAAATTTTCTTCAGTAGCATATTGAGCAAGCTCTTTAATGGCTGTTCTTTTTAAAGATTGAAGTGATTCAATGATTGAAACATTTTCTTGTCCTCTTTTTAAAGAATCTACTAAAATTATCAAGCTATCTTCTTCTTTAAGCAGCTCTTTTTCCAAATCTTCCAATTCCTTTTTTATAGAATACTGTTTTGTTTTTTTTGCTAGTGTTTCTTCAATAGCTTTTACACTAGAAAGCGTATACTCACTTAGATCTAACAAATATGGAATTCCTGTTTTTTTGATATTGAGATTTTCTGCAGCCGGGCCTATAAAAGTACGGGTTTTTAATCCACTCGAATCCTGATAACTCACCTTAATTTCCGTGACTGAAGCATGATTGTATTCAGTTGTCCACTGTAATTCGTCCCTTGGTAAAAAAGCTAACAAGTTTTCCTTATTAAGTTCAGCTATCCGTCGGGCAGGTCGAATATAGTTTTCACTTATTTCTTGCAGGGTTGAAAGCAAATACATTACTTCCTCATCTAAATGCTTTATTATATTAAGACCCGTATTTCCAATTAAGTACTGGCTTATGGAGTCAATTTCTTGCAAATTATTGGTTAAAATATCAACCTGTTTCAACTCTGCTTCATCCAAAGGATAGTGAGCAACTTTAACTGAAAACCGGGGTTTTGAAGCTTGATTCTTATTATCGTTGATGTTGGTTAAGATGGTCTCAATCTTTTGATAATAAGATGCGTTTTTTTTAATTAAGTGGGCTATTTTGCCGCCTTCATTTTCATATAGTTTTTTATTGTACAAATTTTGCAAGCCGAGAATTTTCAGATACCGATGATCAAGATTTACTGTTATAGGCCGCGTAATCTCCTCCGGGTAAATCAAAAACTCTTCAGTGTTTTCGTCTACATGTACAGCTATTTTTTCAAGTCGGCCATCGGAAAAGAACCATGTCTCCATCCTTCCAAGTTCTTTATAAAAATTAAGCTCCCATATATCATGAGCCAGGCCGTTATTCAGAAACCTGCCCAGCAAGGTTAAGCTATCATTTTTTATCCGAAGATAGCCTCGAGCTATTCCATCTTCAAACATACTGCTGCTTACAAAACTTGTCTTTTCAACCTTTGAGTTCTCAATTTCTCTAATTGAGTGAATCCATTCACCGTCAGGTTTACCAAATTCAAAATTAACTATAGCAGTATGAAAGGTACCACTTACTTTTACATTAAAATGATAATTTTTAAATTCAGCACCTTCTTCCGGCCTAAAATCTCCAAATCGAAAACTCCATGTGTTATCCGGAAAGCCAGCTTTAAATAATCCATCAATAGAGAAAAATCCCTTTTCTTTCGAATTAAGTACATTCTGATTAAAACTCTGCATGGAAAAGTTTCCATGTAGAACAGTATCTTTCTGGTCGATTTTAAAGGTATAGTCTGCAATTCCCTGATAATTACCAATTTGCATAGCACCATTGAATTGCAAATTATCCTGCCCAAAAAGAGGAAAAGAAAAATTAAGAAGTGTTATAAAAAGAAATATTGAATATAAATTAATTCTGGCTAGTGAATTCATACATTTGGTTATATAAATAATCTAAGAAACCAATAGATATAATTTTTTAATGTCTGTCTTTTAAACGGTTTCAAGTGCTTGATATTGGGTTTGTTTTGCAAAGGAAAATAATTTTAACAATATATTAACTTAATTGTAATAAAATCATGCAAAATCAAAAAAATAATAAGCAAAATGCCATGGCATTTTACGAACTGATGTTTAACCAAAACCAACCGGAGAAAGCCATACAAGAATATGTTGGAGATAGCTACACGCAACATAATCCCCACGTGGAAGATGGCAAAGAAGGTTTTATCCGCTATTTTAAAAGAATGCAAAAAGATTATCCGGAAAAGAGGGTATTTTTTAAGAAAGTAATTGCGGAAGGTGATAAAGTGGTGTTGCATTGTCATCAGGTATGGCCGGATGATCTGGAGTATGCCGGCATTGACATTTTTCGCTTCGATGATCATGGCAAGATTGTGGAGCATTGGGATGTGCTCCAAGTAATTCCGGATAAAATGGCTCATGGAAATGGGATGTTTTGAAGTATTATGTGTTTCAATCTTTTTCCGAGCGATCGTCTTCTGTTTCAGTATCTGATAAAAAAGGAACTATAATTTCAAAAGCATTTTCAGATCAGGCTACTCAAATTCACTTGTTAGTTGAGCATGATAAATAGAAGAGGCGAAGCTTTTATTACCAGAGGAAACTGTTTA
>CAZQEZ010000049.1:0-30362 GCA_964592475.1 uncultured Roseivirgaceae bacterium | reverse complement strand
GATCAGTTGAATTATTCATTTCCAAAATGTATTGATTGGAATAATGTGGATTTTATTACGCTGCTATTCTTTCGATTTGTTGTGCTTTTACCCCTAAATAGGGTTATTGCATTCTGAATAAATTTGGTATTAAAGACAATAAAACGGCTCCCCTGATTCGATTTTATTATTTTGCTTGTACTGGTTTTACTTCATTGCTTAGCAATTCATTATTTTCAAATTGAGTTATATTTCCTAATGTGGTTTCAGAAATATTTCTCATCGCTGTATCTGTAAAAAAGGCCTGGTGTGATGTGATCAATACGTTGGGAAAGGTGATTAACCGCATGATCAGATCGTCTTTTATAATTGTATCACTCAGGTCTTTGTAAAAAATATCTTCTTCCTGCTCGTAAACATCTATTCCCAAATATCCAATTATTCCCGATTTTAATCCTTTAACTAATGCCTCCGTATCAATTAACCCGCCGCGGCTGGTATTGATCAGCATCACACCTTTTTTCATTTGCTTTACTGCCTCGTCATTGATCAGGTGATAGGTTTCCGGCACCAAAGGGCATTTTAAAGCTATTATATCCGACACTTTGTATAAGTCTGGCAGCGATTTATACTCAATACCTTTATTTTTCAATTCCTCAGATGGGTAAGGGTCGTAAGCTACCACTTTACAGCCTAACCCCTGCATCACGTTACAAAAAATAGCGCCAATGCGTCCGGTACCTATTACCCCCACAGTTTTGCCATGAACGTCAAAACCTATCAATCCGTTGAGACTAAAGTTGCTTTCTCGTACCCGGTTAAAAGCCCGATGAGTTTTTCGGTTTAAGGTAAGAATCATGGCCAACGTGTGCTCTGCCACGGCATATGGCGAATAGGCTGGCACCCGCACTACTTTTATGCCATGTTTGGCAGCAGCTTCCACATCTACATTATTAAATCCGGCACAGCGCAAAGCAATCAGTTTTACATCGTTGGCAGCAAGCTTGGTTATGAGGTCATTATCAATACGGTCATTTACAAAAACACATATGGCATCGATGTGCTGGGTAAAAATAACGGTTTCATCGGTCAGGGAATCTTCAAAAAAGTGAAGCTTATGTCCGAATTTTTGATTGGCTTCTTCCAAAAATTGCTTGTCATAAGGTTTGGTGCTAAAAATTGCTACTTCCATAAGATTTTTAAGGTAAAAATTTTGCTTTAATTATTGTATAACTTCTGCAAATATGCTAAAAAACTATTATTCAAAAATGCTTAAAACTTATTATCCACTATTACGAATTTTTGTAAATTGCAACCGATTCACAAACCTGAAAGTTATGAAAAGAAAATTATTACTTATTATTCCTTTTTTTATTACTGCGATATTTGTTACTGGTTTCAAATTAATTAAACAAAAACCAACTACAGAAAAACCGAATATTGTTTTCATTATCGGGGATGATATTAGCTGGAATGACTTTGGTTGCTATGGCAATCCGGATGTAAAAACTCCGAATATCGACCAATTGGCTGCCAATGGCCAAATATACACGAACACGTATTTAACAGCCAGTTCCTGCTCGCCCAGTCGTACCAGTATCATTTCGGGGCGTTATCCACACAACACCCAATCCGCGGAACTGCATACAGCTCTACCGGCTTCGTTGGCTACAATTTCTGAAGAACTGCAAAAAGCTGGTTACTATACTGCTGCCGCTGGAAAATGGCACATGGGCGACCCTGCCAAAGAGGGATTTGATAAAATTGTGACTGATGGAAAACTGAATGGAGATGGTGGAGAGGAATATTGGGTAAACCTGCTACAGGAAAGACCCGGGGATCAACCATTTTTCATGTGGATGGCAGCCATCGATGCCCACCGGATCTGGGGCCCTAATCAATTCAGCGGCACCCATAAACCTGAGGACATAACTTTCATCCCGCCTTTCATGGTTGACAGTATCAATACCCGCAATGATTTTTCCCAATATTACGATGAAGTCTACCGTTTTGACTACTATATTGGAGAAGTTGTAAAAGAATTGAAAACACAGGGCGTTTATGACAATACACTGATCCTGGTAATGGCCGATAATGGTCGACCGTTCCCTCGCTGCAAAACCAGGGTTTACGACAGTGGCATGAAAACACCTTTGGTAATCCATTGGCCAGAAGGCATTAAAAGCAAGGGTCGGGGTCGGGTAGATGCCCTGGTAAGCGTGATTGATATTGCACCAACCTTTTTGCAAATAGCTGGTTTGCAAAGTCCGGCCTCCTTTCAGGGGAAAAGTTTCGACAAACTATTCAATAATCGCAAGCAGGAATTTCGCAATTACGCCTTCTCCGAGCACAACTGGCATGACTTTGAAGCCCTGGAACGCATGGTGGTCAACGACCGTTACCTCTACGTATTGAACGAGCGCCCCCAATTGAGCAACGAAGGTCCGGCCGACAGCAACCGCGGCCTCAGCTTCCTTGACCTGCTGGACAGGCGCGACCGCGGCGAGCTCACCTTTGCCCAGACGGATGTATTTGTTACCCCACGTCCGGTAGAAGAATTGTACGATCGCATCGAAGATCCGTACCAGTTAAACAACCTGGCCTCGACTCCGGAAAAGCAGGAAGCACTACAGCAAATGCGGAATATCATGCAGCAGTGGCGCCAGGTTACCGGTGATTATACCCCGGAAAATATTACCCCGGACCGATTTGAACGCTTCTCCGGCAAACAGAGAGAAGGGGAGTGGACACGCGGCGAAATGCCCGGAGAGAAAAGTGGCGCGGTGGAGATCAATGAAGGGGGACCTTTTTAAGGTGGGAATTGGAATAAACGATTTACGATTTACGATTTACGAAGTGGAAACTTGAATAAGGTGGATGATTTTAGAGGTGCGATCTATGATATAAGTAGTACGAAAACGATATAAAAACATGACATTAAAATAAATACAACTAATACTATTTTTATACATATTTTCTTTAATTTTTAACAACAAGTTCTTTGAAATAATAAATTTTTCTAGTAATAGGCGGCAACCTGGTAATAGAGCCGGGGGCAACCTTTACCACCCAATTTGTGGCCGAAGACGCCACCCGGGCGCCGGTTGACGAATATGAATATGATGAAATAGGCAACCTGATAGCTGACAATACTAGGCAAACGGAAATTGCCTGGACCGTGTATGGCAAAGTGAAGAAAGTAACCCATACCGGAAATGGACAAGAGGTAACTTTTGCCTATGATGGCGCCGGCAACCGGGTAAGCAAAGACGTAACCAGTAGCGGCACTACCACCACTACCCATTACCTGCGCGATGCCAGCGGCAATGTGATGGGAATTTACAAAGATACCCAGCTGGCCGAGCAGCCTATCTACGGCAGCAGCCGCCTGGGGCAATACACCGGCCGACCGGAACCGGGCAAGCGCATCTGGCAACGCAAAAAGTATGAGCTGAGCAACCACCTGGGCAACGTACTGGCGGTGGTAGGCGATGGCTACACCACTACCAGCGGCGACAAAGAAGCCTGGATTAGCAGCCTGCAGGATTATTATCCCTTTGGTTTGGCCATGGAAGAGAGGAGTAGCATTTTAGCTGATTACCGCTATGGATTCAATGGTAAAGAACGAGATCCAGCCACCGAATGGGGGCAGACAAGCTACGACTATGGGTTTAGGATTTATAATCCGGGGATTGGGAAGTTTTTGAGTGTGGATCCGTTGACGAATTCTTATCCATTTTATACTCCCTATCAATTTGCATCTAATACCCCTATTATTGCTATTGATATGGATGGATTAGAATCTGATGTTGTAATAAATGAAGCTGAAAAACTTAAAGGTACTCCTTACGAATGGGGAGGTAAAAATCCAGATGATGATTATATAGGATATTTAATTGAAAACAAAGAAACCAAAGCTTGGAAGAGAATAAAACCTTTACTCAGATTTTTGGCCTAGGCCTTTATTAATATATGATTATAATTTATATTACATTAATCCATTTAATGATGATGAATGTAATGTGTCCAGTTTAATTTATAATAAAAAGGATTCTATAATTGATTGTAAATATCTAAAAAATTATTATGCTAATGATTCATTAAGTATAGCGAACTATAATATTAATTTTGATGATCATTATATTTACATTAATGGTTTCCCATATGAGTTTCCATATGATTTTAAAAAATCCAAAAGTGCTTTTGAAATATTACAATTAAATAACGGAAATCTTTGGCTCAATAATAAAATTGCTAATTATAATTGCTTATATGATACAAATGAAAGGATTTTATTATGTAATGAAATTAATATGATGGAATTATCAAAATGCAATTTTGATTCTTTAACCGATAATAATAATCACTCAAAAAACAAAAAAGATAATGAATTAAAGTTTTATTTCGATGTAGCAAATTCAAAATTATTTAGTGTAAAATTTGACATAAAATGCTGCTGTTGTAAAATATTTGAAATATATTAGTTATAATTCGGAAAACAAAATATAATTTTAAAATCTAATGCATTTAAAATGCAATTTTTATAATGTTATTGATAGCATTATCTTCTGCTTACGCCCAAATCCGAATATGGTGAAGCATGAAAACATTACCAGCATCTACGATAATGTTGATGCTGCCCTGGCCAATGCTCCGGGGTGCGCTTCGATATTTGCCGGGGAGGATAAAGGTATTAGATTTTAAATCTACGATTTATGAAATTTAAATGATTAGAAGACTCAATGATAAATTATAATAATACAATATGAAGACCCTAAAGAATGTATTTTGTGGATTGGTAGTGGTGACCATATTATCGTTAACTTCAGTTGTCACCACCCATGCCCAAACCCGCATCATGGTGGAGTATGAGAACAATACCAGCATCTATGATAATATTGCCGCAGCCCTGGCCAATGCTCCGGCCGGTGCATCAGTTTACCTGCCGGGAGGGCGCTTTGCTTTGGATAACCTAAAAAAAGAGCTGCACCTTTACGGGGTAGGCTACTTCTATCCCGGTGATCCCAATCAGCGTACCATCATTGATGCTTTTCATATTGCTCCGGTGCAGATAGTAGCAGCATCTCTGGCATGTATTTTACCCAGCACGTCTACCTGGGCTGGCAGTCCAATAGTCCGGTGGCCAAGGTAAGCTTTTCCCATTGTTATTTTTATAATTATGTTTATTTAAAACTAGACCACAGCAGTTTTTATCAGAATGTTTTCAGAAATACGCTGTTTTTTAATCCGCAATTCACAGATTATGCTTTTCGTAATAATTTTTTCCACCTTTCACCGAGATTTAAGAAATGCCAATCAAGCTGTTTTTGAAAATAACATATTTTATTATCCTCATTATGGTACAAAGGAAAGCTTGTTTAACAATAATATTTTTCTGAATCCTACGGCTTTAGCCATGAATCATGGTACCTATGGCAGCGTGGAAGGTAGTGTTTTCAACAATAACTTATTTGTAGGAAATTTCTATTTTCCCTATGGCAGCAATACCGGTCTGAATAACCTGAGGAATATCAATGTGAATGAAATTTTTGTTAAATATGACAATTCCGGGTTTAACTTTGCCCATGATTATCACCTGCAGGCAGGATTTCAGCATAGCGGCAAAGACTATTTATCCAATCAGCATGGTAATACATCTTTACTTTTTCAGCAGGGAATGCTACAAGTCAATTGTGAAATAAAAATTAAAAAATTAAATAATTTAAACAGCACTAGTAAGCTTATGCTAAAAGGCGGAGTTTGTGGGTAAAAAAATTTAAAAGTTATGAAGTATTTACTTAACACCCCCCTAATCTTCCGCCGGATATATCTTAGCCGCTTCAGTCTCCACCAGTAAGTCACTTTTCCTAACCATTTTTCGGCTTTTTTTACAATCTGAGTCGCCTTTGTATTCCAATTGATCTTTGTCATTGTGGTTTTATAAATCTTAAATTTGTTAAATTTGATTATAAATGTTTTAAACAGCTGATTGCTGTGGTTAATCTTACCGATAACCTCAAATAGCCATTTTAGCATATTTGGAAATTATCTCCATCAATTTTTTACAATTCGTAAAAATGAAGCAATTATGCAAGTTATTTTGCTATTTTCTATGTATGTTTAATTAAGTATTACTCCATTATCAATGGCTAAGGGTATTTATAATTGGGTAATCATAAATCATCGATTATCTGAAACCTGTTGCAGCGCGGCCTTGTTTCTTCTGATTTCTTTTTTATTAATATATATCAATGTAATTTTGCCCCGCATTTTAAATCAGGTGCCTATTAAAAGAAGAATTGAAAATGAGTGAAGAGAAAATTAAGATCAAGTTACCGGATGGTAGTGAAAGGGAATACCCGAAAGGTAGTTGCGGCATGGATGTGGCCATGAGCATCAGTGAAGGACTGGCCCGCAATGTATTGGCGGCTAAAATAAATGGTGAAATATGGGATGCTAACCGGCCCATTAATCAGGATGCCGATCTGCAATTGCTTACCTGGAACGACAAAGAAGGTAAAACTACTTTTTGGCATTCTTCGGCTCACTTGTTGGCTGAGGCACTGGAAGTGCTGTATCCCGGCATTAAATTCGGGATCGGCCCGGCAATAGAAAATGGCTTTTACTACGACGTGGATTTTGGCAATCAGCCATTCGACGCCAATGACCTGGAAAAGATAGAGCAGAAAATGCTGGAGCTGGCCCGGGAGAAAAATCCTTACCTGAGGGAAGAAATTGGCAAAACGGAGGCGCTCAAATTTTACAATAAAAAAGGAGATGAGTATAAAGTAGAGCTGCTGCAAGACCTTGAAGATGGCAGCATTACTTTTTACAAACAAGGCAAATTTACCGACCTATGTCGCGGACCGCACATTCCGCACACCGGTTTCATTAAAGCCATTAAATTAACGAATATTGCCGGTGCCTACTGGCGCGGAGATGAATCCCGCAAACAATTGACCCGGATCTACGGGGTTACTTTTCCCAAGCAAAAGGAGCTGACGGAATATTTACAACTATTGGAAGAGGCCAAAAAACGTGATCACCGTAAGCTGGGCAAGGAACTGGAGCTTTTTACATTTTCAGAAAAAGTGGGCATGGGCTTACCTCTGTGGCTGCCCAAAGGTACCATGCTGCGGGAGCGACTGGAGCAGTTTTTACGCAAGGCTCAGCTAAAAGCCGGTTATCAGGCAGTGGTAACGCCACACATTGGCAGCAAAGAACTTTATGTTACTTCAGGCCATTATGAAAAATATGGCAAGGATTCTTTTCAACCCATTTCCACACCCAATGAAGGGGAGGAGTTTCTGCTCAAGCCCATGAACTGCCCGCACCATTGCGAGATCTATAAAACCAGGCCTCGTTCTTACAAAGAATTGCCTTACCGGTTGGCAGAATTCGGCACCGTATATCGTTACGAGCAAAGTGGTGAGCTGCACGGACTTACTCGTGTTAGAGGATTTACCCAGGACGATGCTCATATTTTTTGCACTCCTGATCAGGTGAAGGATGAGTTTAAAAAAGTGATTGATCTTGTACTATATGTATTCAGTTCTCTTGGCTTTGAAGATTTTACTACCCAGATATCATTACGTGACCCTGAGGATCAGGAAAAATACATTGGCAGCGATGAGGCATGGCAAAAAGCGGAGAAAGCGATCGTAGAGGCCACCGAAGAGAAAGGACTGAATACTGTTACTGAATTAGGCGAGGCGGCTTTTTATGGGCCCAAACTCGATTTTATGGTCAAAGATGCCCTTAACCGCAGCTGGCAGTTGGGTACCATCCAGGTAGACTATAATTTACCAGAAAGGTTTCAGCTGGAATACATTGGCGCCGACAACCAGAAGCACCGCCCGGTGATGATCCATCGGGCCCCGTTTGGTTCCATGGAACGTTTTGTAGCTATTTTGATTGAGCATACCGGCGGCAATTTCCCGCTCTGGCTTAGTCCCGATCAAATAGCGGTGCTACCTATTTCTGAAAAATTCAATGATTATGCCAGGGAAGTATATTCGGAACTGGAGCAGCATGACATCAGGGGATTCCTGGATCTAAGGGACGAAAAAATCGGACGGAAGATCCGTGATGCTGAAGTGAGCAAGGTGCCGTTCATGGTTATTATTGGTGAAAAAGAGGTAGCAGATAAGAAAGTTTCTTTGCGAAAACACAGGGAAGGGGACAAAGGCAGCTTCAGCCTTTCGGAATTTCGCGCCTTTTTTGCCAATGAAATTGAAAAAAGCATGCAGAATAAATGATTTTAGGCGAACATTTTTGTTAGTTAAGGTTTTAGTTACTAGTAATATTCTTTTAGGAATAATGCATTTTACATTATATTTGCAACTCAATTTTTTCAAGACTAGATTTTTAATTTAAAATAAGGAGGCAACAATCGCAAAACCAAGAAGAGTTTATCGAGGCAGGGTAGAAGAACCTTACCGAGTAAATGAAAGAATAAGAGCACCCAAGGTTCGTGTAATAGGCGAAGATGGCAACATTGGTGTTTTGGATATAGATAAAGCGCGTAATTTAGCAGCCAGCGAAGGTCTTGACCTGGTGGAAATCTCCCCAACAGCCAGTCCGCCGGTTTGTAAAATTGTCGATTATTCTAAATTTAAATACGAGCAAAAGAAAAAACAAAAAGAGATCAAGCAAAAAGCACAGAAAACCGTGGTGAAAGAGATCAGGTTTGGACCTAATACAGACGAACATGATTTTAACTTTAAGTTGAAGCACGCGGAGAATTTTCTTAAAGACGGTGCTAAAGTAAAAGCCTATGTGCACTTTGTAGGTAGAACCATCGTTTTCAAAGAAAGAGGAGAATTACTGTTGCTCAAACTGGCTCAAAGTGTGGAAGAAATTGCGAAACTAGATCAAATGCCCAAATTAGAAGGAAAGAGAATGACAATTTTTCTTTCCCCTAAAAAATAATTGAGAATTTTAATTATAAATTGTAAATAGATAAAAATGCCAAAGGTAAAGACTATTTCGGGAGCGAAAAAGAGATTTAAGCTTACCTCGAAAGGAAAAATTAAAAGAAAGCATGCTTTTAAAAGTCACATTCTGACCAAGAAAGAAACAAAGCAAAAACGGAATTTGACTAAAATGGGAATGGTTCACAAAACTGATGAATCAAGAGTTAAAGACATGCTCAATATTTAATTTTAGGTTAATTTAATGTTTCACCAGGCCACCGGTTGATTTAAGTGTCTTAACTTAGGACCACCGTAAGCCAAAAAAGAAAAAAAAATGCCAAGATCTGTAAACGCGGTCGCTTCAAGAGCCCGCAGAAAAAAAGTATTAAAACAAGCCAAAGGCTACTGGGGACGTAGAAAAAACGTTTGGACAGTAGCCAAAAACGCGGTTGAAAAAGGGATGGTTTACGCCTACCGCGATAGAAAAGCCAAGAAGAGAGAATTTAGGGCTCTCTGGATTCAAAGAATTAACGCGGGAGCAAGGCTCAACGGAATGTCATACTCCGAATTGATGGGAAAATTAAAAGGTGCCAACATTGATTTAAATCGAAAAGTGCTGGCCGATCTCGCCATGAATCATCCGGAAGCATTTGCTGAAATAGTAAATAAAGTTAAGTAAAAGATAAAACATTCTTTAAAATTTAAAAGGCTGATCTTAAAATCAGCCTTTTTTTGTATTAATGAATTAATGATAAAAGGGACCGGGGCACATACGGTGCTTGCGGGGAGCAAATAAATTGAGCCGGTAATTTAACATGATCTCGTGTGTGCCAGCTGTATGAGTGTTGATGTCAGAAATAACCCAGTCAAAAGCATAACCCAGCCGTATGTAATCATTTACCTTAAGTTCAAATAGTGTAATTAAGCTTCCTCCTGATCTATAGGAGGCGCCAACATTTAGCACATCTTCCAGGTAAAAGTTAACGTTAAGGTCGTAAGCAATAGGCATGTTTTCTTCAAGCCGTAATAAAAAAGACGGTTTAATTTTTATTTTTGGAGTCAGATCCAATACCTGACCAGCGGTAAGATAATAATACCTGGAATCTTCGAAGTTTTGAACGAATTCATTTTCTTCCACCATTCTCTTTTTACGAATATAAGGAATAGAAAATCCTATGTAGCTTGTTTTGGTGTTATAGTAAATACCAGTGCCAAAATTAAATTTTAGGCTTCTATTTATTAACCCGAACCTTTCATCTCCCTGATCTTTTAATGACAGTATAGTATAATCAGACTTTAAATGATTAAGGCCTGCCTGTAATCCCATGGATAGAGATCCATTTTTAAATTTAATTTTATAGGAATAATATCCATTAAAACTTATATCATTATGCACACCAATTTTATCATTGCTGGCCAAAAAACCTATGCCAATATTTTTTCCTTTTAACCCTGTATGTGCTGAAAAGGTAGAAGTTTCAGGTGCTCCGTCAAAATTTACCCATTGATTACGATATAAAGCCGTGACATTAAGATGGTCGTAAACTCCGGCATAAGCAGGATTTATTACCAAACCGTTGAACATGTATTGAGATAAAACTGGCTTTTGCTGAGAGAAAGCAGCATAGTTTGTAGCTATAAGAATTAAAAAAATAGTTGGTCGTAAAATTTTTTTTAGCCAGTACATTAATAAACAATTAAATTCCTTACTTTACAAATATTGAATTTTCAACTTGCCACCGCGGAAAGTTGACTGTTATCGTGCTAAATCAGCCCAGGTTCTAAAAAATAAATATTCCAAAAATATGGAAAATATGTTATTTTTAGCACAAATTTTCGCGTTAAATATATATTATAATTATATTAAATATTTATATGTTATTGATAATCAATTTATTATTAACCACAAACTAGCTAATTTTATATATAGCTGGTCTCATAGATTGAATATTAGTTGTTAATCCTATAATGATACTCATTATATAGTATAAAGTAAAGAATTTTTTTCTAGATAATCAGTGTGCTATAAGTTCTTTTACTACTCATGTAACTTATGTTATCAAAAAGTATAATTCTTTAAATATTGATGTAGGATAGTCTTTTTTTTATAATAGACTGCAGGGTTGATACCAGAAAAACTATGCAATTAATCATTTTCTCAAAAATACCAATTAGAATTTTAAAACAAGACTAAGATGTAATAAAATGGGATGATAAGCATTTTGTGTTCCTAAACTAATCAGTTTCAAAAGGTTTTATTAATTGATTTTAACTAAAAAGTCTAATTTTTTTGTATTTCAGGAGCACTTATTGGCTGAAATCTTGATCAATCAGACGAATGTCAGGTAATATTTTGGTGTTTCATTTGAAAATAAAATGAAATAAAAAAACCGGGACAATGACCTTGCCCCGGTAAATCTTAATTAATATTATGAAGAAGCATTTAACGCGTAATCAATACGCTGCCTCCCTGAGAGGTATTAGTCTCCAGGTATTTGATTACAAAATAGTATACACCATCTGGTAATTCTCTACCGGAAAGATTGCGACCGTCCCAGTCGTTGAAATAGTCTTTAATTTCATAAACTTTCTCGCCATTGCGATTAAAAACAGCCAATTGGGTTTTATATTCTTCAATATCTTCGATAATCCAAAGGTCATTCATCCCGTCTCCATTAGGAGAAAACAATTTATCGTACGTCAGTTCCGGTCCTTCTCCATCTACTACCAGCGTTATTTCTCCGAATGCCCAGCACTTTCCATCATCTTTAGCTTGCAATGTGTAAGTGATATTTTTAAAAGGTTTTGCTGTAGGTTCTTTAAAAGTGGCATCATCTAAATAGATATCGGGAGTCCACCTGTATATAGTATACCCTACATTTTGTGGCAATAGCTTTCGGGTATCCCCAAATGAAAGTACAGTATCCTCTGGTTCTGTAACAATTTCAATCGGTAAAGGGATTGGCTTATAGGTAAGTAGCTTTTGAGCTACTGATTTACATCCGGTAGTATTTTCAGCCGTTACCGAAATTTCACCTTGTTCGGTTATGTAAACTTCTTTGCCGCTATCGCCAGTAGACCATTGATAAGCCCCAAAATCTCCTGAGGCAGTTAATAATACACTATCACCTTTACAAAAATTAGTAACAGGCGCCGCGATACTTAGCGGATCAGCACCAACCACATTTATTGTTTGATTGGTTTCATCAAAGCATGACGAATTTTCATATCCAACTTTTAAGCTAATGGTAAAGTCTCCACTCGTTTTATAAGCAAATACAGGATCTTTATCTTTAATAATGTTTCCGGTGCCAAAAAACCACTCGTAATAAACTGGTTTGTCGGGATTAGGTATGGTAGTGCTGTTAGTAATGTTTAGGGTGTCATTCATACAAATAGATGCATCAGCTGTAAAAGCAGCCGTTGGTAATGGAAATGATTCTATTTTAAATTCAGGACTAACTTTTTCACATCCGGATTTATTTACTACTACATAATACGTTCCTACCTTATCTACTGTAACTGTGGCATTGCTAGCTCCGGGGATTTCTGTACCATTAAATTTCCAATAATATTGATGGCCTGGATAGTTTTGTACTTCTAGTTGCACCGCCTGGCCGTTACAAATAGTGTTTGGACCAGAAATATCTAAGCTGGGGAGCGTGATAATTTCAACTTTTGTTGTATCCTTATTACTACTACAACCGCCATTTACTTGCACGTCTACTATATATTTTCCGGCCTTATTAGCATCAAATCCAGTAACGATTGGATTTTGCTCGGTTGAAGTAAAATCATTAGGGCCAGTCCACCTGTAGGTCGCGTTGTTTACTGTAGTGGCGTTAAGTTGCAAGTTGCCGCCTTCGCAGGCTGGTCCATTATTGGATGCAGTTACTGAAGGAGGGTTACCTGCGATAAAATTGACCTTTACAGGAGGCGAAGCTTGAGAGCAACTACCTAAATCAGATTTAATAGTTACTTTATATTCACCTGTTAGTGTAGGTTTAAGGCTACTCGATGTTTCAGAAATTACACCACCATCTTTTGACCACACGTAGTTTACCTTTATACCAAGGGGTGCTTGCAAAGTGTAATCTGAGCCGTTGCAAAGCGTGATATCATCACCAGGTGTTATATCGGGAAATCTACAATTTCTATTAAAATAGACGCCCAATTTACCATTGGATCCTGCCACCATAATATCTGGTCTACCGTCACTATTAATATCTTTTATTCGTACCTGGTAATGCTTTGATGTTGCTCCGAGCAGATATTCTTCAAAAGTTGTTCCTGTCTGGTTAATCATTACACCAACAACGGGTATATTGTCTCGGGTTGAAAATACTAAATCCAGTAAACCATCACCATTCATGTCTCCCAGGTCAATATCATCCAATGTTTTATTAATAGCTATACTATTGGCATTTAGTTGAATATCGCTACTGCTAGTAGTTCTATTATAAAGTAAATGGATATAATTGGTTTGGTTTTGGATGTATTTCATGGTTACCACATCATTTTTCCCATCACCATTCACATCACCAATTTTAATATCACTTAAGGGACCTGATATTGCAAATGTCTTTTTGTCGGTGAAGTTAATTCTTCCTGGTACACTTTCGTTTCTTATAACACAAACAACGCCCCCAAAAGGCGGTGAAGTAACAATTTCGGGATAGTTATCTCCATTGATATCTTTGGCTTCCATGGTAAAAGATCCATCTCTAAAATTGGCATCGCCTACCATTTTAATTGTGTAAATATCTTTCGAAAAACTAGTAGTTCCTCCTGAGGATGTATTTTTAAAAATGTGAACAATGTTATTTTCATCATTATTTCCATCATCAGTATTGTCAGCAACTATGATATCGGGTTTACCATCATTATCAACATCAGCGATGTCTACTTTTTGTAAATTATTGCTACCTGGTACTTCCAGGTTTAGCACGTTACTTAAATACGATATCTTAGAATTGGTGGAATTATTGGTAAAGACAAAAACTCTATCAACAGGAGTTCCACCTCTAGTAACAACCACATCCGTTTTGCCATCGCCATTTAAATCACCTTGAGCAAAATATTTAGTTGCAACGCTTATACCAGTAGTTTTAGAGGTCAATGATAAATCGTCATCGTCTACATTTGTTGATTGATTTAATGAGGTATAAATTCCCATTCCATTGTCGTTAGAAGCTACCAGGTCAGGGCGGCGGTCATCGTTCAAGTCCGTGACTAAAAAATCGAGAAAAAGACTGTTGACTGGTCCCCCTGTATTAAACTCTCTACTAATCAACCTATCAGGTTTGAATTCACTTCCATGGTAACTTAACATAAATAATTGACGAGAAGCTCCTGACAACCTAGAGGAAAGGTTAGTGACGTGAATTTGGTCGTAATTACACCCAGCTGGCACCAGTATTTCAATACTATTTTCAGTAGAACTGATTATGGGTGCTTTAATATCACCGATTCTCACCACTAATCTTGTTTTGTCGTTGCTAAATCCTGTGCCATTAATAGTTACCTTTTCTTTTACAGTAGCTGATTTAGGTTCGAAGCTTGCAATATGTGGCTTTTGTGCCAATACTGTGCCTGTAACAAAACACATTAATAAAAATAGTTTTACTTGCCTTTGCATATCTTTTACACTTTAATTCTTATGGTTAATACTAATTGGTGCTATAAGGTAAGTGATTAAAAAATTATTTTACCGTGAGCACCCATGCATTGTTAAACATTGATTTTTCATTTATCCTTGCTTTTTCCTGCTCAGCAGCAGTAGCATCGGATAGCGAGTAATAAATATAAACATAGTAATAACTAGTTTGCGAGCTGTATCCATAGCGAGTATAGAAACCTTGTTCGAACAACCAGTCGCTATAGTTTTCAGATTTCTCGTAAGAGTTGAACACGCCTACAATTACATAGTATCCCTGATCAAGTTCTAACAAGTGATTACCTTTTACTACTTCTTCAGGTCCGGAGTAATTAGTTACTTCACCATTATTACCCAACAAGTCGTTGCGTTCTACTGGTTTATCTACTGGTTTATCTTTCCTATTGAGGTATTCTTCGTATGGATCTGTTTCCTCTTCTACTTTTTGGCGTTCGCGCTTCTCAGGTCTTTTTTCCTCACCCAAATTAAGCCTTAAACTAAATTCGTGCGTGCTGCCAATAAAACCAGTGGAAGGACCTGCAGCTATATCGTATGAATAAGCCACATGTAGCTTGTCTCTAAAATTGAGGTTTATTAAGGTACTTACGCCATAGTTTTGTCGGTAGCTACCGCCAATCCAAATGGCATTACGAAGGTTGAGCAATCCGCCGGCTTCAAAATAGGTTTGAAAATTGTCTGATTGCATTCTATAAGCCACGGTTGGTTCAAAAGTAACTTTATCTTTTACGTGTGGTCGATAACTTACAATGAATTGATAGGCATTCAATGGATCAAGTTTGCCTTGATTAAATTCTTCTGCTTGTATTACTTCAGAATCAAATAGACGAGGCAAAGTAGCACCGATATTTAATCCTTTTACATGATAGTTGATACCAAATTGGCCATCTAAGTAGATAGTATTGTCTATTGCGTTGAGAATAGCTGGGTCGTTAGCATATCGTGGATCATTGAGTATTTCGTCCAGGTTAGTAATTGTATTAAAACCAACACCGGCACTTAATCCCATGCTTATAAAGTGGTCCAGATCGAACCGCATTTTATAAGCAAAAGAAAACATGAGGTTAGTAGTGCTTAATATACTTCGTCTATCATTATAAATACTGGCACCAAGACCGATAGTTTCTGAAACAGGCGTGTGAAATATTGCGGTAGAGGTAGTAGGTGCTCCTTCTACGCTGGCCCATTGTTGTCGGTAGGTGAGGAATAGGACCGGGCGATATTCGTATCCAGCGTAGGCTGGATTATATGCATAGGGATTAAGCAAGAAATAATTGTAGATAGGTTTTTCCTGTGCTTTACTATGAATAAAACATAAACATAAAATCCAGAAGAGGATAAGTTTTTTCATTCTCAAAAAGTACTGCCGGCTTTTTAAAACCGAATCTTTTTACAAATAAATTTTTACAAAATCAGCTAATTTGTTACTTGAAATTTCGCCTGTTTAGCTATTAACTCCTGATTATCAATCAATAATTCTTGAAATATAGAAATAAATATTGATAAACATAATGGAATTTATTTATTAATTAAAATTAATCTTTAGTCAAAAAGCACGCGAACCTTTCAACCTAATATTAATCATAAATACCTCATTTACAGCCTGTAGCACTATTTCAATCAAATTATCCTTCAAACAATACTCATTTTTTTTACATTATGAGTAAAAATCATTACCTTTTAAATACTATTATTTATAAAATAAATCCAATGAAGTGGATAAAGGTAACCTGGCATAACTAAAAAAAATTGCTGAATTTTACTTACTTTAGACAAAATATGTGCCGATTTACTACTTTAAAAAAAGCTATAATTTTGAATAAATAATACATGTGTTGTTTCAATTATAAATAGAACCTAAGTTTACCTTAAATTAATTCTAATTTTAAGGTAGGATAATTTTATAATTTTATAGACGAAGTGATGATAAATAGATGGTATAGAAAGGGCTTTTTACTGATAGGAATGGTTATAGTTTCTGCAGTGACTGCTGAAGCCCAATTAGCTTTGGGCGTACGCGGGGGAGTTTCAGTAGGTTTTCCAGGCTATAGCAGAGCTTATAGAAGTATTTATTTAGATGAGTATGATGTAGGTTTTAGTCCGGGAATGACTTTTGGTTTGGTCGGTGATACAAAAGTGGGCTCGAAATTTAGTTTACAAACTGAATTAAATTATTCGCTAAAGGGGGTAGGAGTAAAAAGGGAAGGCGGTGAATTTGTAAATAATACAATGATGTTGCATTATATTGACTTTCCCATATTATTGAAAACCAGACTTAACAAAGGCCCTCAAAAATTTTATCTTACTTTCGGACCTACTATTAGTTATTGGCTAGGTGGTAATATGAATATAAAGGCAAATGAACTGGATGAATGGGATGTGGAAAGGCTTAGTCTGGCCATGACATTTGATCCGGCAAAACAATTTGAAGATGACTTGATTTACATACCAGAATCCAACCGCCTTCAATTCGGTCTTAGCATAGGTGGTGGTTTTGAGAATGATTTACGTAATGGTCAGCGTTTTATGATTGACGTAAGGTACGATATTGGTCATACATTCTTATCAACCGTAAGGGAAGTAGATACAAGTTTAGCCACTTACCAAGCCAATATGGAAACCAATAACCAGGTAATTGCAGTCTCGGTAATTTTTGTCTATGACTTAAAAACTTTGCGCAGAAATTTGGCCAAATAACATTAAAAAAAAACGATAAACAATTGAGTTGTAATTGTAATTTCATTATTGCAACAAAATTATTTTTTTTGGTATGCTAAAAATAGGGTGGAATTCTTTATACGCGCATCCACTGCCTCAAGGTCATAGATTTCCAATGGTAAAGTACAATCTCATACCAGAGCAATTACTTTATGAGGGTACCATAAAAGAAGATAACATTCACCAACCCGGATTTTTGGATGAAGAAATTATTTTATTGGTTCATGACAAAAGTTACTGGCATCGCTTACAAGAAGGCAATTTGACCGCCAATGAAGTTAGAAAAACAGGATTTCCTTGGTCACAACTTTTAGTAAAGCGCGAAATTTCAATTGCTCAAGGTACACTTGATTTATCATTGCATGCCTTGCAATATGGTATAGGTCTCAATGTGGCAGGTGGTACTCATCATGCTTATAGTGATCGAGGAGAAGGGTTTTGTCTTTTAAACGATTTTGCCCTTACTGGTTTTTACTTATTAAGGGCTAATCTTGCCAAGCAAATATTAATTGTAGACTTAGATGTTCACCAGGGTAATGGCAGTGCCAAAATATTTGAAAATGAACCCAGAGTTTTTACATTTAGTATGCATGGTGCCAATAATTACCCTTTGCACAAGGAGCAATCCGATATGGATATAGCATTACCAGATGGAATAGGGGATGATGAATATTTAAAAATCCTTTCCAATCAGCTTCCTAAATTAATAGACCGGATACAACCGGATATTATATTTTATCAATCGGGTGTAGATGTATTGGCTACTGATAAACTAGGTCGCCTTGGCCTAACGATAGCCGGTTGTAAAAATAGAGATAAATTTGTTTTGCATACTTGTTGGCAGAATAATATTCCAATTGTAGTGAGTATGGGAGGAGGGTATTCTGAAAAATTAGCGGATATAGTTGAAGCCCATGCCAACACTTTTAGACTGGCTGCTGACATATTTTTTTGAAACTTAAGAAATCAATTTATCTTATTTGACGTTATAATTGTCAGCATGAATGATAGAAAAGAAATCAGTATTTTTAAAAGAAGTATTTTTTATACCTTTAGTTTCATTTTTCTGCTTTGGTTTATAAAAGCGCTAGAGTGGGGAACTCATTTAGATTTTGGCTTTTTGGGTGTATACCCTCGTACTTTTTATGGTACCATTGGTATCTTTTTCGGACCGCTAATTCATGGCAACATATTTCATTTACTTTCTAATACTTTTCCATTGATATTATTGGGGGTTGGCGTTTTTTACTTTTATAATAAAATAGCCAAGGAAGTATTTCTCTGGATATACTTTTTAAGCGGGTTTTTTGTATGGGTTATTGCACGCGATGCTTATCATATCGGCGCTAGTGGCGTTGTCTATGGTTTAGTGAGTTTTCTTTTTATAAGTGGGCTGGTGCGAAAAGATGTTCGATCTATTGCTATATCTTTAATTATTCTTATCTTGTACCGGGGAATGTTGTATGGTTTAATTCCTGGTAACGATAGCATAAGCTGGGAGTCTCATATCATGGGAGCTTCGGTAGGTTTAGTAGCTGCTATTTATTTTAGAAAGGTGCCCGTTGACCCGGTTATGAACATCGTTTTGCCTGATGAAAAGATAGAAGATGTAGAAAAACCTTCAAATGAAAACTTTCAATACTACTACAAAGAAAAATCACAAAATTCGAAAAAACACATTTCTTATTCCTCAGATATAGATAATTTCCCTGAATTTAAGCATAAAAACTTAAGTTGAAAATAATATTACCGTGTAATTTCTTTTTGAATGCCAAAGTAAAAATGGATTTTGCCAGCCTATAAATTTTTAGTTGCAATTGTTTGATTATATTTGCGTTCAATTTCAAAAAATTTAATAGAAAATGAATAAGAATATTTCTTTAGTATTAAACATTGTTTTATTGGTTGCAGTAGCAGTATTATTTTACCTGCAATTTTCAAATCAAACTCAAATAGAAGATATTGAATCAAGTGGAAAGCTGGACAAAGATTTATCAGTCGCTTACATCAATTCTGACTCGTTGCTCAATAATTATGAATTCTTTAATGATTTGGCTGAGCAATTACAAACTAAACGTCAGCGGTTAGAGGCTGAATATCAAAACAGAGCTCAAGGTCTGCAAAGTGAAATCGAGCAATTTAGGCGTAATGTAAATAATATGACAATTGGGCAAGGTAGAGCAGTAGAGGAAGATTTGATGAAAAAACAGCAAAACCTTATGCAATATCAGGAGCAATTAACACAACAATTACTTCAAGAAGAAGCACAACTAAATGAAAAGCTTTACGCTAAAGTTTCTGATTATTTGAAAACTTACGGTAAGCAAAACGACCTTAAATTAGTGTTGACTTATCAAAAAGGTAGTGGGGTATTATATGCTGATGATAGTCTTAATATTACTGAACAAGTAATTGGTGGCTTAAACCAAGAATATCAAAACGATAATGCAACTACCCCAGCATTAGACACTACTGCTTCAGAATAGTAAAAAGGTAAAAAAGTTGTTATCGCTAATGTATAGCAACTTTTTCTTTATAAAGATTTTCTTCTGATAAGTCTGAAAGGATTGCGGATACTTTCTTTTTTCTTTTCCAGAATAAGTTTACCTACCGTATACCCCATCATATCAAAATTAGTTGATATAACGGTAATACCATCGGCCAGTACTTCTTTTAGGGGCGTGTCATTGTATGAGATTAGCCCTACATCTTTCCCCAATTTTAGCTTTTGCGTTTTACATGATTTGATCACATCTACCAGGTCGCTTTCCTCAATTACAATATAAGCAGAACCTTGCTTCACAATTTCCTGGTTTATATCATTAACTACGGAATAATCAAGAGACATTATTTTACAAAAAATAACAAATCCTTTTACAATTTCAACGGGGTGTAAAGATGACTGAGGAAACACAAGGCTCAATTTACTGTATTTATAGAAGAGATCTTCACCATCGCGCAATGCATCTATAATATCTCTTTCAAAATCTTGATACACACAGGATTGGTATTTTATGCCTTCAATTTTTTTATCTAGCAATATCAATTTTTCAGCGGGAATTTGATTCAATACCTCTTTTAAATTATCATGGGGAGTATTGAAGTGAGGCATGACGACATAATAATCGTAATCGCCCAAGCAATTTTCAAGAATGCTGCAGAAAAAATTAAAGTCGTAATGGTAAATTTGCAAATCAACTTTTGCTTTTTTGCCTAAAGACGCGATCAAAGAATAATACACGTTCTTTTTATGTGTACTTAGCTTATTAAATAATAGCAGAACCTTGGTAACATGATTGGTTTCTAAGCTTGTAACATAATAGCCTTTGCCGCGTACCGGTTTTATGATGCCCCGGGTTTTTAACTCAGTGTAAGCTTTTTCTACTGTATCCCGGGAGAGGTAATAGGATTCACTCGTTTCATTGATCGATGGAATTTTCTGTCCATATTTGAAAACGCCATTTTCAATATCATTTTCAAATAATTTAACTACTTGTAAATATTTTGGAATTTTGGAATTTACATCAATACGATCAACCAAAGATATCATGCCCTATAAATTTTTCTATTTTTAACAAAGCACAAATATCTTATATATTGCAAAAAAGATGAAGTAATTGAATATTAATCAAATGATTATTTAATACCACAAACTGAAATACATTGCACAGGCTCCATTTCTTTACTATCTACTACTATTTGGTTAAAACCAGAACGTTGCAGTTCACTTCTAATTCTTTTAATACTTTCTTGTATATCAGAATCGTTTTTTGCCCACCTGGGTTGAAATATTAAGGAAAATTTTCCTCCTGTTTTTAAAAATGGTGTTATATGAGAAATTTCTCTTACCGGATCATTCCAGAAGAAATGAATATTGTGGGTAAAGATGTGGTCAAAATAATCACTCGGGTAATCTAATTTATTTGCCCCGCCACTTAATAGCTTCACGACATTGCTGTCAATAAATTTCTGATTAATCGCTGAAGCATGACGCTTCATAATTTCAGAATTATCCAAACCTACAACAGAACCACCTCCATGTTGCAATTCATTGGCGATATAATAAATTAAATGCCCGGATCCGTATCCTATAGATAATATATTGTTTTCAGGTAAGATATTTAGTTTTTCTACAGTCCAGAACAAACGTTCCTGAGTTATATCTTCTAATAGCCATGCTGGCAAGGAGCTGGTTTGATGATCTTCAGATAGCTCTTTCAAAAAATCGATTTTGGTATGCATAATATAGAAAAATTTGGTGTACTTTGCTAACAATAAGCCATTTAGGATAGTTTCTTAATTATTAATTTATTTTATTACAGATTTATAATCAATAACTTTTATTCATAAATTATGATTGTAAGTGTTGTTATAAGTACTTATAAGCAGGATTAATTGATCGACTAGTTGTCTGAATATTTTAAAAAAAAAAGCCCTGAAATATAATTATCAGGGCTTATCAAGCTATTTATTTTTCACATGTATCAGCCTATAAACTATAGCCATCTCGATAGTCGCGGTGATAAAACTTTACTGCTTCAGCATCATTTACAAATGTTTGTGTATCAGGATTCCATCGTACAGGCCTCCCCAATTCATAAGCAATATTACCTAAATTACAAACCGTACAGCTGCTGTGACCTACTTCAACAGGAACCTGTGGATCTTTTCGAGCTCGAACCGATTCTATAAAGTTAATCTGGTGAGGAATTTTGGTTTCATAAGGACCATTATCTTCAGATATTTCTGGTTTTAGAGCAGGTGTTGATCCCTGGAAATAACCGCGAGCTACTTCTATCCATCCATCATTACCCCAAAATTTCACTCCTTTTGTTTTTTGCTCGTTAAATGGTTCTTCAGTCATTACCACCCCATTACGATAAATATAAGTAAGGTGGGGTGTTCCCTGGTAACCGGCCGGAATTATTTCCATCGGTCCGCTTCCGTCCATTTCCAATCCCCATTGCGCTATGTCAAACATATGAGCGCCCCAATCAGTAGTAAAGCCACCACCCATTTCTTTGTACCATCTCCAGGCACCCCACAATTGCTCATCCTTCGGTGGATTTACCGAGATTGGTGGGTTTAACTCGTGATTATAATGAACATAAGGATTTGGGCCAAGCCATAAATCCCAATTTAAATCTTTAGGAATGGGTTCTTTTGGTAAGTCATAAATAGTAGGAGGGGCGCCTACATAAGCATTTATTTTTTGCACTCGGCCAATTGCACCGTCTTGCACTAATTTAACAGCATGCTGAAAATTAGGGTCCGACCTTTGTTGACTTCCAACACCAAGAATTCTATTATGATCTCTAACTGCTAAAACAAGCTCTTGCCCTTCTCTGATTGTAAAAGTTAAAGGTTTTTCCAGGTATACATCTTTACCGGCTTTAACCGCGTCAATTGCCATTAAAGCATGCCAATGGTCAGGAGAAGCAATTACTACCGCATCAATATCAGTACGATCAAGCAGTTCCTTATAATTTTCATAACTTTTCACTTCAGCTTTTTTGTTATTTTTGTTGTAGTGTTCTTTTACTTTTTGCTCAAATCGCTTACGTTTTACACCATATACGTCGCTTCCTGCTACCACTTCTACACCGGGCACTTGCATAAAGCCATTCAATAAAAACATGGATTGACGCCCCATGCCTATAAACCCTAATCTAATAACATCATTAGTAGATCGGCCAAAGCTTAATCCTGGTAGTATAGTTAAACCTGCAGCACCAACTAAAGATTTACTTATAAAGCCACGTCTTGATATATTATTATTTTCTGCCATTTTATGAAAAATTATGATTAATTGATATAAAATTTAATTCTGCTATTTAATATACAAAATATGATCAATTTAAATTGTAAACTAGCGATTGTTTTGCCATTTTTGTAATAATCGCCTGGCTGCTCTTATATCGTAGTTTCTGTTTTTCTCGTCAACAGAGGCTACTAATTTTTGCACTGTTTCCTCGGCGCCTTTTGATACTTGGCTGTAAGTGTCAAGTACGTTAATAGCCTGTACTCGAGCCATTAAATTATCAGTAGCTAAGGTTTTTGTAATAGCTTGTACAGCTTTTTCATTTTCGCCTATGCTAAATAAAGATTCACTTGCAGCAATCCTCACTGCCGTATTCTCTTGTGGATCATTTGCCATAGTTGCTAAGTTTTCAGCTATTTGTAAAGACTTATCCGGATGCAATAAGCATCCTGTTGCACCCCAGTAGCGTATTATTGGGTCTTCATCTTGTAAATACGCGAGGATAGCATTCCAGTCATCAACTTTTCCCGAAGAAGCTGTTTCCGCCGCTTCCACCACTTTTTCTACATCATAGGCTTGCGAACGAGCAAAATGATACATAGTGGTATCTCCACTAATTTCATAAACCATGGCCTCAGGAATAAAACCAATGTCTTTAATTTTTACCAGCCATTTTTGGTTAGCTTCTCTTAGCTCATTTAATACTGCTTGATATTCCGGATCATTTACCAGGTTGTGTATATTATGAGGATCGTTTTCTACATTATATAACTCTTCAGGAGGTTTTGGAAGAAAAAATCTTGATTGAGTTTCATCTAATTCACCAGCCTTGAATGCTTCTTCCCATGAAGCCATACTAGGAGCTCGCCACAAATATTCTATATATTGACCATAAATTTTATGTGGCATATAATTTTTCACATACCTAAATTTTTTATCTCTAACACTTCGCACCAGATCCATGCGCTCGTCCATTCTGCCTCTAAAGCTGTAAGCATACTTTCTGGGTTCTTTCTGACTTTTGCCCAAAAATGGCTGTCCATGCATATTTTTTGGCGGCTCTATACCACAAATGCTTAATAAAGTAGGGGACAGATCAACAAAACTAACGATTCTTTGACTTTGGCTTCCGGGTTCGGCCGGTGCAAGATGCTGGTACATTGGGGGGAAGTAAACCAACAAAGGAATGTGTAATCCGGATTCATAAATAAACCTTTTACTTCTACCTAAAACTCCTCCATGATCGCTATAATAAAAAACAATTGTACTATCGGTAAGACCATCGGCCTCTAACTGTTGCAAAAATTTGCCAATTTCACTATCCATCATTGTCACTTGATCATAATACTGTGCCCAGTCATGTTTCATTTCCGGAGTAGTAGGGTGGTAGGGAGGAATGGGAGCATCTTCAGGGTTATGAATTAAATCATCTGTAGGCGTAGATTTATGAATTTGTCCCTCATGAGACACGCCAAAATTTTGAATATGAAAAAAAGGCATACCTGCCGGCCTTGTTTGATAGGTAGCTTCTCTACTTGATTCATGCCATGCATTTGGTTGATCTACTGTATTGTAATCTTTTTTGGCATTATTAGTACAGTAGTAGCCCGCCTCTTTCAAATAATGGGGATAAAACTTAAATTCTTCAGGTATAGCATATCCGCTTCTCATATTTTCAGTTCCTAAAGCATTAGCATACATGCCAGTAATGAGGGTATTACGATTAGGCGCACAAACTGGCGCAGCTGCAAAGGCATGTGTGTAAAGAATACTTTTTTTTGCTAAGCTATCCAGTACAGGTGTAATAGCATAAGTATCACCATAAGCTCCTATAAAAGGACTATTGTCTTCACTTACTAGCCATAAGACATTAGGTGGAGGAATTTCTGCTTCCTGCTTTTGATTGCATTGATATAAAATTGCAATGATAAATATCAAGGCAAGCTTATTTATTATTTTCATATTTTTGGGTTTTAAACTCGTAAATTATTATTCCTTAAAGTTAATGTATTTTGATAATTTGCCAATAAACGATATTGAAAAAACCACGATCTTTTTGAAATCGTGGTTTTAATTATTAGCCATATTATGTGTAAAGTAGGTTATACTCTTTCCGGAGCCAATCCCCAATGTTCGGGTGATCGCCATAAGCTAGAAAGAAGTAACTCCCTCATAAAGTGATACTCTTTTGGTAACTTGTCGTACATACGATTAAATAACTCTTCGTGGTCCAACACTTCTTTTTTCCATGCTTCACGGTCAATTTCCATTATTTCAGCAAATTGCTTCTCGGTGAAATCTAAGCCTTCCCAATGGATATCTTCATAGCGTGGCATCCATCCAATTGGACTCTCTTTAGCAAATGCTTTTCCATTCACTCTTTCTACAATCCATTTAAGTACGCGCATGTTTTGACCAAAACCTGGCCATAAAAATTTGCCATTTGCATCTTTACGAAACCAGTTAACACCAAATATTCGTGGAGGGTTGGGTAACGACCTGCCAAATTCCAGCCAATGATTGAAATAATTTGCCATATGATAACCGCAGAAGGGTAGCATTGCAAAAGGATCCCTTCTTACTTTGCCAATATTTCCAAAAGCTGCTGCTGTCATTTCCGACCCCATGGTAGAAGCTAGATAAACACCAAAATTCCAATTTACTGCCTGGTAAACCAAGGGTACTGTAGTAGAACGACGACCACCAAATATAAATGCACTTATTGGCACGCCAGCAGGATCTTCCCAGGCATCATCGATACTTGGGCATTGATTTGCCGGAGCTGTAAACCTGGCGTTGGGGTGGGCCGCAGGATTGCCACTATTTGGGTCATATCTTTCCCCTGTCCATGTAGTCATATTTACCGGAGGGTTTTTTGACATTCCTTCCCACCAAATGTCACCATCATCCGTGATACCAACATTGGTAAAAATGGAATTTTTCTTTAAGCTAGCCATAGCATTGGGATTGGTTTTTTCATTGGTACCTGGCGCCACCCCAAAATATCCGAATTCAGGATTTATGGCATAAAGCTTTCCATCTTTACCCGGTTTAATCCAGGCAATATCATCCCCTACCGTAGTTACTTTCCAGCCTTGCTCTTGCATATCCGCCGGTGGAATTAACATTGCAAAATTTGTTTTTCCACATGCACTGGGAAAAGCAGCAGCCACGTAGGTTTTTTGACCATCAGGTTCTTCTATTCCTAGTATTAACATGTGTTCAGCTAACCATCCCTCTTCTCGAGCCATATTGGAAGCAATGCGTAATGCAAAACATTTTTTACCTAATAATGCATTTCCGCCATATCCTGAACCATACGATTGAATTTCCCTGGTTTCCGGGTAATGAACTATGTATTTAGTGGTAGGATTGCAAGGCCATTTGGCATCTTCCTGACCCTCCTCTAGCGGAGCACCTACCGAATGTAGACACTTTACAAATTCGCCATCAGCACCTAATACATCAATTACTTCGGTGCCTACGCGTGTCATAATATGCATATTAACAACTACATATTCCGAGTCAGTAACCTCTACTCCAATGTGTGCAATGTTTGAGCCAACCGGTCCCATACTAAAAGGGATTACATACATCGTACGACCTTTCATGCATCCTTTAAATAGCTCATTCAAAGTCTGCTTCATTTCTTTGGGTTCTACCCAATTATTGGTTGGGCCTGCATCCTCTCTTCTGCGTGAACATATAAAAGTTCTGTCCTCTACCCTTGCCACATCACTCGGGTCGGAGTTGCAGGCATAACTATCGGGCCATTTTTCTTCATCTAATTTGGTAAATGTCCCTTTTTCCACCATTTGACCAGCCAATTGATCATATTCATCTTTAGAGCCATTACACCAATGGATACTATCTGGTTCACAATGTTTTTCTAATTCAACTATCCAGTCCACCAAAGCCTGGTTCTCAACTTTGTACTTTTTCATTTATCTTAAAAAATTATTTCTAGTTTCAACTGCTAAAATAATAGTATTATGACAATTTAGCATTATAAAGTTTTCTTTTAAAAGAACAATTAATGCAATAGTTTAGCTTTCATGGAAAAATTATGCTCATGAAGCCCAAAAATTTAAGAGCAGGATATTAATTGATTATAAAAACTGATAACTTTATATATTAAGCATGCAAATATGAGCTTAAGCTTCTGGTAATTATGATATGATGGACTTTAGTTCGTTGGATTTACTTTTAAGTTTTTGATTTATTTGTGAGGTGATTGCAATAAAATTTTCCAGTTTTTTCATTTGTTTATTTGTGTGCTCTACATTTTTATTAATCGCTGTAGTCAACTGGCTGGCAGATTTCTCTAAATCAAAATCCCTAAGCATTTTAATTGAAGGTTTTATCTTGTGCATTAAACCTAATATTGTGTCTGGCTGGTTTTCGGCAAAGGCTTTTTGAAGTTGTAAAGGAACTGTAGTAAATTGTTCTATGCATATATCCAACAGTTCTAGCAAAAACTGTTGGTCTCCACAAGCAATACGCTGAATTTCACTTATATTAATTGTTTCTGCTTCATTAGAAGCTATTTGTTCTGTTCCAACTATTTTTTGGCAATGTGTTTTTATTTTGGAGTATAAATCTACCGGATTAAATGGCTTAATTATAAAATCATTCATGCCTGCAGAATACACATCGTCTTTAGCTTCTAATGATGCAGCAGTAAGTGCTATTATAGGGATGTTTTCGTATCCATCCAGCTTTCTGATCAATCTAGAACTTTCGTAACCATCCATCTCCGGCATCTGCAAATCCATCAAAATCATGTTAAATTGATTTCTTTGGGCTTCTTCATAAGCTAATTGTCCGTTTTCAACTACTTGGTGATTGATATTCCACTTCTTCATAAATTTAATTGCCACCAGCTGATTGATCTTATTATCTTCTACTAAAAGTAAATTTAATTTTTCAAAATTATCTACATTATAATCCTGAATTTTATGCTCAGTCACCTCTTGCTGATTAATATCAAATGCTAATTGAAATGAAAATGTAGAGCCGACGTTTACTGTACTATCAACTTTAATTGATCCCCCCATCATTTCTATTAAGCTTTTAGTAATGGCCAATCCTAAACCAGTTCCTCCCCGTTTGCTAATTGTAGAATTTGGGTTTACTTGTTCAAATCTATCAAAAATTGTTTGCAATTTGTCTTGTGGAATACCCATACCTGTATCTCTTACATAGAAATCAAGTACGACTTTCTGCGTATTTTGATGGATAATCTCAATATCTAACTCCACCACACCATTATCAGTAAACTTAATAGCATTGCTTAATAAGTTAAATAGAATTTGGTTTAACCTAACCGGGTCACCTACAATAGCGGGAGGGACATCCGGAGGCAACTTCAGCGTAAACTGAATATTTTTTTCTTCGGCCAAATAGAAGAATGTTTGCTCTACAGAATGAATAAAATTATAAAAATTGAAAGCAGAATTGTCAATGGTTATTTTTCCGGCTTCAATTTTACTAAAATCCAGAATATCGTTAATTAAGGATAATAGATACTCCGCTGATACTTTTAGCGATTGTAAACTTTGTACCTGGTCAGGACGAGGAGATTCTTGTAACAACAGGTGGCTCATTCCTATCACGGCATTTAAAGGAGTTCTGAGTTCATGACTTACCATGCTCAAAAACTCTTCTTTTACTTTTACTAATCGTTCGGCTTCCTCTTTAGCTTTTATTAGCTCCTTTTCTACGTTTTTTCGCTCGGTGATATCACTTTGAACAACCACGTATTTTACAATTTCATTATTGCGATTCAAAATGGGATTTAGAGCCATATGTACCCAAAACTCATAGCCATCTTTATGATAATTTAGCATTTCGCCGGTGAAACTAAGTCCTTTTGAAATTCGATCTCCAATTTGTAAAATGGTATTTGGGTCAATATTTTTACCTTGAAAAAGTGAACCAGGTTTTTTGCCCTTTGCTTCCTCCACTGTATAACCGGTTTGGTTGGTAAAAGCGTCATTTACCCATTCTATTTTTTCATCATTATCAATTATGAAAACAGCATTGTCTGTTTTGGAGGCAACCAATGATAGATTTTCTAAAAGGGTTTGTTCATTTTTTCTTTCTGTATTATCTATCAATGTTCCGTCGAAGCATACTTTTCCATTTTGTGTTTCTTGATAACAATTGATGATGCCCCAAAAAAATGCCTTGGAAGGCCTGCTGAAGCTTATTTCTTTATTTTTAATGAACTTTTTGGAAAGAAGCTCTTTACGCATAGCCAGCAGTTCCTCCTTGCTTAAAAAACCAGATGGATGCCATTGGTTGATCATATCTTCAGGGGAGTTAAAACCAAAAAGATCTGCCAAAAATTTGTTGGCGTATAAAAGATTACCTTCCTGATCTACCCTGAAAAAACCCTGTACAATGTTTTTATTTATGGAAGATAAAGTTGAATGAGCTATATTCAGTTCCTCATTTTTATTTCTTAAAATTTTGGATTGATTTTCAATTTCCTGTAATTGGATGAACTCTTGTAATTTTATTTTAAAATGATTGCGAGATAAAAGAAAAAATATCAAGCTAAACATAATGGTATAAGCCATTTGTCCTTTATTGATTATACCATTTTCATTAAATAAACTTAAAACGAGCAAATAAGTAAAATTACTGCCGAGTAAAAGAATTAGAGACTCGTATAAATTCCAATGAAAAATGATAAGCAATGTACAAATTACAATCAGGTAAATTGAAGTAATACCACCCAGCTTTTCTTCTATTAGAGAAACAGTGAGCGCTATAGCAATACTGAGGATCGAAAAGCTCCATGTAATGGTTTTGCACCACTTTTGATTCTTTTCTACATCTTTGGCCAATTGCTTAGCCACCAAATGATGAACAGTAAATGTAATAATTATTAAAAGATGTACATAAATGAGATAATTGAGGAAGATATTCTGCTGGATATTACTATTAAATGAATAGAATAAATGTAGCCCTAGACCTATTAAAAAATCACTTACAGCAATAATAAGAGAAAAAAAGGCAACCCGGCTTATATTGTTGCGAGAAATTTCAAATTGAAATAATTGCCAATTATATGTTTCTTTGGCCGGCAGGCTTATATAATTATTTAATTGTGAGTGTATTTTGTAGATAAAACCAGACAAATCTTTTATTATGTTAAAATTTCACAAACATGATAAAAATAACTATTTTTAATCAAGATAGCACTAGTTTATAATTAGATTTATTACATGAAAATAAAATAGAAAGGAAGAGAAAATTGGCTCTATATGATTTATTGTGGAATATCCTTATTAGTAAATACAAGAAG
>CAZQEZ010000048.1:0-30613 GCA_964592475.1 uncultured Roseivirgaceae bacterium | reverse complement strand
TTCTTCATAAACCATGCTAGGTATAAAAATCCTTTCGGACTTACCTAGTGCTATGAGATTATCCCAATAATCAGGGCATAATTCTGGAGAGTAATACTTCTGCCAAGCTTGAATGAGTACATTTGCATCCAAACAATAGTTAGATGTTTTATGTGTCATTTGTAAATCTGCATTTCCAGTTTTGGAAAATTATTAATTGAAGTGTTTAATAATGAACTAGCTTGGGTAGGTTCAATATTACCTCCGCGAAATGCATCAAGTACGAATTGAGTAAATAACCTACTGTTTTTATTAACTCGAAGAAGGTAAGGGTTTGGTCCACCTTCTTTTTGCTTAGCTTTTAACTTCTTTTCTTCTTGTTTTTTTACGAATTCATCAAAATCATGTTGAACCTCTTTTTTCAATTGATTATATTTTGGAAAAGAGATTAGACCGAGTTTCATTGATCTTACTAATAGGGCATAGCTGCTCACACCCATTAATCTGGCTTCCTGGTAAATTGATTTCGAGCTTGTGAAGACTGAAGTATCAAAAGACCTAATAACTCCTTCGGGCATTAATACATTAGCAGCAACCTCGTTGCAAAATATTTCAACAGGATTACTGTTTTTTGAGTCTAGTTCAATGTCATTTGATATTCCTGTCTTAGCAATCCATAAATGAGCTAGCTCATGAATAAGTGTGAACAATTGAGGAGCGTCCCAGTCTTGAGAGTTTATAAAAACAAAAGGTGCATAAGGGTCAGCAATTGCAAATCCTTGCAATTCTTCCTTGTCCAATAGTAATCGAGAATGAATGAAACTTGTTCGGGATACATAAATCCCTTTTGCCTCAATTTTGTCTATCCAATATTTTATTGGAGAGGATTCGCTTGTAAAGTCACTCTTGATTTCTAGTGTTTTAATAATATCATTTGCAACTACTTTCGGGTCACTAGAAATGTTGAATTTACCAATGAATGATAAGGTAGGATCACCGCTTTCCTCTATAACTTCGCTTAACCAGCTTTGCTTTTGTTGGATTTCTCGAATTATAAAAACAGATCCAGTAGTTAATTCTTTGGAATCTGACTTTCGGAAATCTTGTAGTGGGTGGAAATCATTTGGTATTTCTGGCAGAAAGAACAGAGCAAATGGTCTTTTATAGGTCTTAGCAAGTTTTTCAGCCTGCTTAATTGTGGGATAGTTAACACCTTCTTCCCATTCATTTAGTTGTTCTGCTGTCTTGTTAACCTTAGACGCAGCAACTTCGAGAGTCATTTTAGCCGACTCTCGAGCCCACTTTAGTACTTTAGGTGTTATGTATGCTTTTTCTGCCACTTTTATTAACTTCTATACAAAGTAAGTTCATTTTAAATTAACATCAAATTTAGATTGTGAGTTTCGCTATACGAATGAACACCAACGGTTGCGGTATGAAATCGTTGCGCACTTCGAAGCACAGACTTATCCAGCCGCTAAACCGCTTATTAAATGTTATGTTGTTCAAATATAGCACTATCCGCGCAATGTCTTATAACCGCGTGTTGGGGGCTGGGCTTAATTCATTCTTAATCAAGGTTCTATTCCTAAAATCAACAAGGGAACTGGTGGGCTATTTCTTCCCTGTCTCATTACATTATAAACTTCTCCTTCGTAATAGGCTACGCCACTACTCATTTGAGACTGCATTTTCTTTGTCGGGAGAATTTCAATTCCCAAATTTATGACACCCCCGGAATAAAACAGCATATGTTTAACAAATAAGTCAAAGGCCACAAATGCATATTTGCCAAATTGCACCTCAACAGCGATTTTTTCTTTCACAAAGTCTGTTTGGTTGTAACTATAAATTGGTTCTTTCTCTCCATTTGATATTAAAAACTCTTTTTGCTCCTTTGCTGACATAAGAACACTTTTCTCCATTAATTCCCGATTTAGGGTAATATAATAATTATACCGACTTTCAGCCCATTTTCTGCGGTTGAATTCTTCATTGAAAGCTTTGTTAAGGTCTATGGGTGAGAGTAGTGCATTTCCCTTTTTTCTTGCTTCTTTACTAATCTTGGTTCTGTAATCATCAGCGTTAATGCTCTCAATAACTTCCTTTATCTCATCATACAGGGTATTGTAGTGTACAATCAAATATTCTTCTCCATTTAAATGTGAATACTTTTGTGCTATTTTCATTTGTTCCCGTTTTTGTCTTCAGTAAAATCAAGTTCAAGCCATTCATTTGGGATTTGGGAAACCTTGTCTCTACCAGAAGGCTTATGAATTGGCTTATTAATTGGTCTAATCTTTAGTTTGCCTTCATTTAAATCGGCTATTCTTTTATTAGCAAGGTCACAATAGGATTGTTCTTTCTCAATCCCCAGTGCATTTCGGTTGTTTTTTATTGCACCAATTACTGTTGAACCAACACCTGCAAATGGGTCAAGAACCCAACTGTTCTCATTTGTAAGGGCAAGAACACAACGTTCAACTAATTCAACAGGAAATTGACAGGGATGCTCTGTTTTTTCTGGATGATTAGATTTTACATTTGGAATATTCCACATTTCTCTATCCCAGTCCTGTTCTATAATCTCCCAAATATCACTTGGGTTTTTCCCTTTTGGGTTTCCAGATATTTGTCCTTTTTTTGGTCCTTTAAAATGTCGTTTGCCTGGATATTTTGCTGGAACTCTAACATTGTCAAGGTTGAAGATATAATCATCGGTCTTACTAAACCATAAAATTGTCTCGTATCTGCCACTAAATCGATTACTGGCATGCAATCCGTGACCAAAATGCCAAATTATTCTATTGCGAAGCTTTAATCTATGCTTCTTAAAGATTTGATAGTAAAAAATGTCCAATGGGAAAACTTCTCCTTTGTCAACATAATTACCAACTTGCCAACAAAGATTACCTTGTTTAGATAATGTCCGAACAAGTTCATCTATGATGTTTTCCTGTGTTTCAAGATATTTTTCTATGCTGGTTTTGGTTTCATAAGATTTCCCTACATTGTAAGGAGGTGAGGTAATTATTAAGTCAAATTTTTCATCTTCAACTGTTTTAAGAACAGCAAGGCAATCTCCATTTTTAACCTGATAATCCAAATTTGGGCTGATATAATCAAATAATGGTTCTTTTACTTTCATCTTATTTTATAATTTAACCGTTTAAGCAAAAATAGTAATACTAGCCCAAAATCTTTTTCAATTACCACGTTGTTTTCAACAAATTATCGTTAATAGTTGCGTTTAGCCTTGCCACCAACGGTATTATATCATTAACTCATAGTGTTCCGCATATTTACCTTATGGCAATCCTAATATAGTAAATTTAGTTCCCATTTTCCTAGTCCACCAATCACAAATAAAATAAAAGTCCGATTAAAACTGCTATTAGTGAATATGTTATTTCCAAATATTGATTTGCTTATTGTTTTTCCAAGTCAAAAATGAGTTCTCCAATTCTACGCAGTAATATCGAGGTTTTTAAAAAGCTATTGGGTATATTAAATTGGGCTCCTCTACCTTTAATGTATTCCATAGTCGAATATATTTAGCAATAACTTGTTTAAGAAAGTGTAAAAATAAAAAAATTAGTATTAAAACTAATAAAATTAGCTAAAAATGAAAAAAAGTAACTTGCTGGTTTTATGCCTCATATTTTACTAGTTTTGTTGCCACATTGGAAAACAAAAAAAGGAAATAGTATAGATGTCGTGGTTTAAGAGAAAAGATAAAGGGATTCAAACACCAACTGCAGAAAAAAAGGAAGTGCCTGATGGGTTATGGTATAAAACTCCAAAGGGTAATATCGTTCATATGCGAGAGTTGAGAAAGAATGCATTTGTGAGCCCTGAGGATGATTACCACGTGCGCATAGGATCAAAAGAATATTTTGAAATTCTTTTTGATGACAACGAATTCAAAGAATTGAATCCGGATCTAGTGTCGGACGACCCCTTGAAATTTATTGATAGTAAACCATATTCAAAAAGAGTAAAGGATTCTCAGAATAAATCAGAGTTGAAAGATGCCGTTAGAACAGCTCATGGAAAAATAAATCGTATAGACCTGGTAATTGCTTGTATGGATTTCAGTTTTATAGGAGGTTCTATGGGATCTGTAGTAGGCGAAAAAATTGGGCGTTCGATTGACTACGCGCTAAAAAATAAGATACCTTTACTTATTATTTCAAAATCAGGTGGAGCTCGTATGATGGAGGGTGGGTTTTCATTAATGCAGCTAGGTAAAACTTCCGCTAAACTGGCCTTGCTTTCTGAGGCAAAAATACCCTTTATTTCATTACTAACCGACCCTACCACGGGTGGAGTAACAGCTTCATTTGCAATGCTGGGCGATTTAAATATTGCTGAACCAGGAGCTTTAATTGGTTTTGCCGGACCTAGAGTGATCAGAGAAACAATAGGCAAAGATTTGCCAAAAGGATTTCAAACCTCAGAATTTTTACTGGATAATGGTTTTTTAGATATGATTATCGACCGAAGAAACTTAAAAGACAGGCTTACGGTAATACTTAAAATGCTTCGAAATTAAGCCTTATTACATTATTATTTTCCCTTGAGAGGAGGACTAATTATTTGTTTGGCTGCTCTCAAATAGGTTTTAATAGAACCCACCAATATTTTGGCCTCTACTAATATAGGTACTCTATTTTGATCGTCGGTTACCCACACGGTCATGTCTTCTCCACCGCTAAAAATAGTGCCTTCTACTAACAAAGGGCTAAATTTAATGCAGTCATATTTTTTCCCGTCCTTTGATTTTATGCGTTCCTTGCCAAGATAGCGAATGTATAAGTCGTATATTTTACCGTCTATTATTACTGTGATCGGTATTTGTTGATTTGGTTTATACTTTTCGTAAGATAATGTGCGGGCATAATAGATAATACTTAATACATCAAAAGTACACGGCTTAATTTTTAGAACGTCTGTTTTCTTTTCGCTTTTAGAATTGTAAGTTGAAGATTTTATTTGGTTGGATTCATAGTTGAATTCATATTGGTTATCTACCTCATACCCTCCTTCCAAAGTATTGCGAGAAAAGTAGAGCGGATTGAAATTTTGTTTATTTAAATAAGTTTGGAAGGTATCTCTTACTTTGTAAATCCAATCGTAACTCTCGAAAGAACTGCCAACGCTATAAAAATGATAAGCCGGAGTATTTTCGTAAGTATCTTCCTTAACTTTGAAAAAAACCTCACCAGCGTGTAACCAAATTATTCCCCAGTTGTAATATACATCATACTGCAAATCTTCACCCACTTGAAAAGATTTGGCTTCAGGCTTGCATTGGCACCACCCATCAATAGCGTATACTATTAATAATAAAAAAATAAAGTTTTTCACAGCTTCTCTTATAAGGTAAGGCAAAATTAAAGAGTTATTGCCATGAAAAGATATTATTACTTCTTTTATTGAAACTTTTTTTCAATTTGATTCCTATAAAATTCCATACTTGCTTATGAAATAAAATTCTATAAGTGCACTTGTTAAATACTATTGCGGAAATAAGTTTTATGCTTTGTTTTAACATATTGGTTTCTTTTTATAATTTAAGAAAAAACCAGCCAATAATGTTATCAATCTGAAACAAGAGTTTTTTTAGCGATACTCGTTGGGTTTGAATTCATATGCTGGGCTGAAGTAAGTTGTGGTATCAAGTACGGTAAGTAAACTCTCGATATCGATAACCTCTTTCTGTTTCATTTGTACAGTTCCGTTCACCGTTACATACATAAAAGCAAACTCATTTTTTTCAATATTAAATTGCTGCCTCATCTTAAGTACATTGGCAGTAGCTAAATTTTTATTTAGCGGAGTAAGACCTTCTTTAGGGAATATTTTGTACAAAGCTACTCCGGCCTCGGTGAGTATGTCCCGGTTACTGAGAAGAATATTCATTTGCTCTTCATATCTATTATCTTTTTTGGACGGGCTAAATAGCAGGAAAACGCGTTTGTCGTGGTTGTATAGTTTTGGTAAAAAAGTTTCACTGCTCAGGGTATCTCTCACGCTTTCCTGAGCCATGGTAGTGCCTAGCGTAAACAAGATTAAATAAAGTGGCATTAAATATTTCATTAATTTTTGTGCATTTCTCGTTGTCTCATGGGCATAGCATCTATTACTTTAATTATATTTTCCATGGGTACAACCTGATTATAAGTCTTTTTTACTGTGCCATCTTTACCAATTAGCAGTAATTTATATTCTTTACTGTCAATATTGTAATGATCACGTAATGATTCTACCTCGTGTTGGCTCATTTGTTTTTGCTGAGGATTTTCACCTTTTATTGGAAATATCTCGAACAATACAAGGTCTCGCTCTTTTATAGCTGAAGTATTATTAGAAAATATGGACTTTTGTTTAGCATATTTGTGATGCCCAATATCTGGGCTAAAGGTGATAAGAATTCGATTTTCCCAATGGTAGGGTTTTAGTATAGGGTGCATTTGCATGGGATAAAAATGTAAAAAGGAAAAAAATGCTAAATAAAAAAACATAAATTAAAGTGAGTATAGAAAATAAAAAAACAGAATTAACCAAAGAACATTTAAAAATTGCCAATAGGTATTCAGCATTTCCAATTTGGTTTTTTCATAAGGGTTAGTTACAAAAATTAATATTTTTACCGGGTCTTTTTCATATCTGTATACATCTATCATGTATATAGAAAGCATAATCATGGCACTGATAAAGTGTACCAAGTGTAACCCGGTGATAACATACAGATAAGTAGGTGCTGCTTTACCAGCGTGAAATAAACCTTGCTGTTTGAGCTGCTGCCAGCCCACGTATTGAAAAATTGCAAATGATAAGCCTAATATAAAAGCGGTAAGCATAAAATTTCTCATTCGCGAAAGCTGCTCTTTTTCAAGCGCATGGGTCATATGGGAAAGGCTAAAACTAGATAGCATCATAATAACCAGGCTGATTACAAAAACTTTTGGAAAAATAAATTGGTACAAACTGTTAGTGGGCATGTTAAATGAATAAGCCACTAACATAAAAGTGAAAATAATAGAACTTCCCAGGATAAAGAGGTACAATATCATCTTGTGAGGATGAATCTTTTCTATCCTGTTAAAAGTGGAATTGGTTTTCGTTTGTTTTATGTTACGTTTGTCTTCAGACATTTTTTGATTGAAAATTGCCAAACGAGGCAAACTAAAAATTTTGGAATGAAGTTAAGCAAAAGAAGTGAATTAATTTAATAATCAGGTATAAAAATTAATTCAAATTTTAAGCAATATTAGTATTAACGGATAAGAGGGTTGTCTGGTTTATTGACCCTCAGCTTTTTATAAAAATAAATATGTTATTTTTGTAGTTGTATTTTTTTACGAATCATTAAGACTAGAATTTGGAATCTACTGTTATTAACCATAAGCTATCCTTAGATAAATTTCTGGAGATATATACTCAGGATGGTTTTATAAATACTGTTGCTAATAGATTAAAATCGAGTAATCAAAGCGTTTATCATTTCAAAGGCTTGGCCGGTAGCCTTGATGCGATAGTGGCAGCCAGCATTTATCGCATTAATCGACAGACCCAGCTTTTCATAATGCGAGACAAGGAAGAAGCAGCTTATTTTTTTAACGACATGCAAAACCTGCTTCCCAATAAGGAAATATTAATGCTGCCCGCGTCTTATAAAAAAGCTTATCAGTTTGAAGAAACTGAAAACGCCAATGTGCTTATGCGGGCCGAAATCTTAAATAAAATTAATCAGCGAGCCCTGGAAGGAGAAATTGTAGTTACTTACCCCGAGGCTCTTACAGAAAAAGTGATTAATAAAAAATCACTACAGAAAAATACATTTGCTACTACTGTTGGCGATCAGATAGATTTAGAATTTTTCAACGAATTATTAATAACATACGATTTTGAAAAGTCGGATTTTGTATATGAAGCTGGTCAATTTTCAATCAGAGGTGGCATTGTAGATATTTTTAGCTACGGTAATGATTTGCCATTTCGGTTAGAATTTTTTGGCGATGAATTAGAAAGTATTCGCTCTTTTGACCCCACCACACAACTTTCGGTGGACAATATAAAATCAATAAGCATTATTCCAAACGTGCAAACCAAGCTTCTGGAAGAAAAGAGGCAGTCTTTCTTAGACTTTTTACCAAGTAGTAGTAAAATTTGGTTCAAAGATTTGCAGCAATGTAAAGATACGCTTGATGCGTACTTCGATAAGGCCAACGAAAGTTTTGAAGATATTTTAAAATCGGGTGGAGTTAAAATCGTACTAAAGCCGGAAGATTTATTTGAACACAGCATTAGCTTTTCCGAATTACTGCAGGCTTTTTCTTTAGTCGAGTTTGGCAATATTTTCTACGAAAACCCGGTGGAAGCATTCAAATTTGAATCAGAACCGCAACCATCTTTTAATAAAAATTTTGAATTGCTAGTAGAGCGGCTGCAGGAGAGCCAGGCTACAGGATTTGCCAACATAATGCTGGCCGAGTCGGAAAAACAACTGGAAAGACTTACCACTATTTTTGAAGAATTGGATCCTAACCTGGAATCTAAGGGTCTCACGATAGGCTTACGAGAAGGTTTTACAGATAAAATGAACAAGCTGGTATGCTTCACAGATCATCAGCTTTTTGAAAGGTACCACCGCTACAGGCTAAAGGATAAATTTAGTAAATCTAAAGCACTTACACTCAAAGAACTTAATTCTTTGGAAACTGGCGATTATGTAACCCATATAGATTATGGTATAGGCAAGTTTGCTGGTCTTGATAAAGTAGAAGTCAATGGTAAGCACCAGGAAATGTTACGCTTGATTTACCGTGACGATGATTTACTTTACGTAAGTATTCATTCCTTGCACAAAATTTCAAAATATTCCGGAAAAGAAGGTAATCCCCCATCAATAAGTAAATTGGGAACCCAGGAATGGGAAATAAAGAAGAAAAAAGCCAAGAAAAACGTTCAGGATATTGCCAAAGACTTGATCAGCTTGTATGCCAAGCGAAAAGCCGCTAACGGATTTGGTTTTTCTTCGGATAGTTTTTTACAGGCAGAGCTGGAGTCATCCTTCATTTATGAAGATACGCCTGATCAGGCTAAAGCAACCATGGCCGTGAAATCAGATATGGAACAACCGCACCCGATGGACCGGCTTGTTTGTGGAGATGTAGGTTTTGGGAAAACAGAAGTGGCCATAAGGGCTGCCATGAAAGCTTGTGCTGATGGCAAACAGGCAGCAGTGCTAGTGCCTACCACCATTTTAGCTTTGCAGCACTTTCATACTTTTAAAGATAGATTGTCAAATTTGCAAGTAGAGGTTGCTTATATCAACAGGTTTAAATCTACTAAAGAAATAAATGAAATCGTAAAAAAGCTTCAGGAAGGCAAAATAAACATCTTAATTGGAACCCATAAGATTGTAAGTAAGCAAGTTGTGTTTAAGGATTTGGGACTTTTAATAATTGATGAAGAGCAGAAATTTGGGGTAAAAGTAAAAGAAAAAATTAAGGAAATGAAGGTGAACGTGGATGTGCTTACCCTTACCGCTACACCTATCCCACGTACTTTGCAATTTTCATTGATGGGAGCTCGCGATCTCTCGGTAATAGCTACTGCCCCCCCTAACAGACAACCGGTTACTACAGAAATTCATGTAGCCAACCAGGAATTGATGCGTGATTCGATTAGCTATGAATTAAGAAGAGGTGGACAGGTATTCTATATTCATAACCGGGTAAAAGATATTGAAAGTCAAGCCAATTTAATTATGAAATTAGTGCCTGAAGCCCGAGTGGGAATAGCGCATGGGCAGATGGATGGTAAAAAACTGGAGAAAGTGATGGTTCGATTTATTGAAGGGGATTACGATGTATTGGTAAGTACCAATATTGTAGAATCCGGTTTGGATATTCCAAATGCCAATACTATTATCATTAATCAGGCTCAAAATTTCGGTTTGTCAGATTTACATCAAATGCGCGGTAGGGTAGGGCGATCCAATAAAAAAGCCTTTTGTTATTTACTTACACCACCTACCATTCATCTTAGTGGCGATGCTCGAAAAAGACTAAGCACTTTAGAAGAATTCTCTGAATTGGGTGATGGGTTTAAAGTAGCCATGAGAGATTTGGATATCAGAGGTGCAGGTAATTTATTAGGGGCAGAGCAGAGCGGATTTATTAATGACCTTGGGTTTGAAACTTACCATAAAATCCTGGACGAAACGGTTCAGGAATTAAAAGCTACTGAGTTTCGTGATTTATTTATTAACGAGTTAAAAGTAGACACAAAACAATTTGTAACTGATTGTAATATAGAAACTGACCTTGAGATTTTGATTCCTGAAGATTATGTAAGTAGTATTTCAGAACGTCTTCGCCTTTATTCCACTTTGGATAACATTAAAAATGAAGAGGAGCTTCAAAGTTTCATAAAGTCAATGATAGACCGGTTTGGTAAATATCCTGATCCAGTAAGTGATTTAATACAGAGTGTAAGACTACGTTGGTTAGCTGAAAAGTTGGGTGCAGAGCGCCTTATGCTTAAGAATGAAGTTTTAAAATGTTATTTTCCACCCAGCGATACGGAGACCTACTATAAATCACCGGCCTTTGATAAAGTGCTGCAATTTGTGCAAAAGCATACGAAAAGAAGTAAGCTTAAAGAATATAAAAAACGGCTTGTGCTTACTGTTGAAAATGTAGCGACTATTGATGATGGCTTTAAAATAATGCAAATCATGGAGGATACGCGATAAGCAGGAATGAGAACTATTATCGTAAATTAAATTAGCAATAGATCAAAATGAGTAAATAAATGTAATTTTATTACATCAATCATTTTTTACCTGTATTTCGATATTATTAAAAATAAATATTGTCGATCTTAGCAGGAGATATTTAACGCGTGTATAATAAAACAGTATTTAATAAGTTAATATTAGTATCCGAATAGGTCTATCGAATAAATTTAAAAACAGGTTATGAGAAAATTTGTGTGTTATTTTAAGGGGGCAATATATTTTGCTTTCGTTGCTTTTTTGTTGTTTTCCTGCTCAAAGGGAAATCGCCCTACTGCAAACAGTCCGGGCACTATGAGTACCGCTACTGGTTTGGAATACAATGATGACGAAGGGTTCCAGGTTGCTGATTTTCGTGGTCAGCCCGAAGGTCCCAATTTGGTGTTTATTGAAGGAGGCCGTACTGTATTAGGTTCTTATGAAGAAGATTTATTGTCTTCTCGTGACAATCTGGAAAGAACGGTAACCGTAGCTTCATTTTATATGGACGAAACAGAAGTTGCCAATGTCCATTGGTTAGAATATCTGTATTATGTAAAAATTGACTCTTCAAGGGAATTTTTTGAAAGTGCATTACCAGATACTACTGTGTGGAGAGAAAGGCTTGCACATAACGACCCTTATGTAGATCATTATCTTCGCTATCCTGGATTCAGGTTTTTCCCTGTAGTTGGTGTTACCTGGAAACAAGCGGTAGACTATTGTAAATGGCGTACCAGAGTTGTAAATATGAAGCTATATGAAGAGTCTGGTCTGGAAGAGATGCCTGCGGAAACAGGTGGAAGAATTCCTTTGGAAACTGGAGTAGTGCTTCCTGATTATCGATTGCCTACTGAAGCGGAGTGGGAATATGCTGCACAAGCATTAATAGGCACTCAATGGCTAGATGAAAACCAAACGCATAAAAGGTTGTATCCTTGGGATGGCCATGCCTTGAGAAATCCTTACGGTAAAAAAATGGGTCACTTTTTGGCCAATTTTAGAAGAGGTAGAGGTGACTATGCCGGTATAGCCGGTAAATTGAATGATGGTTCTATGATTACCTCTTATATATATGAGTACCCTCCAAATGACTTTGGTTTGTATAACATGGCAGGCAACGTGAACGAATGGGTATGGGATGTCTATCGTCCACTTTCATTTCAAGATGTAGAAGATTTGAATCCGGTAAGAAGAGACGGCTTTTTGGATGAGCAGGATAAATATGATTTTGAATCGTACAATTCGCTTATCAATGATCAGATACGAGTATATAAAGGTGGATCCTGGAAAGATGTAGCTTACTGGCTATCACCAGGTACTCGAAGGTTCCTTGATGAAGATTCAGCTACTGCTACTATCGGTTTTCGTAGTGCCATGATTAGAGCAGGATCTAATTATTAAAAAAATAAAAAAATATCCTTAATTTAAAGCCTCCGATTTGTCAGAGGCTTTTCTTTTTCCCCTATTGCAAAGTATATTTGCTCATATTTTTTGTAATTTTGCCTGGTATAAAATTTTTAATCAAATGAGTTTAAAAAGCAAAATTGAGGCTGATATGAAGCAAGCAATGCTTCAAAAAAATAAAGATGAATTAACTACCCTCCGCAGCATTAAATCTATGATCTTGTTGGCACAAACGGAGTCTTCTGCTAATAAAGAACTTAGTGAAGCTGATGAAATTAAACTATTGAGTAAAGCTGCCAAGCAAAGAAAAGAGTCGGCAGATGTATATCGGCAACAAGATAGACCTGAACTGGCCGAAAAGGAGGAGTCTGAATTGAGTATTATTGAAAGGTACTTGCCCAAGCAACTATCTGATGAAGAATTAAGTAAAGAAGTTAAAAACATTATCAATCAGGTTGGTGCTTCCGGCATGAGGGATATGGGCAAAGTAATGGGAATTGCTAGCAAAACACTTGCAGGCAAAGCCGACGGAAAGAGAATTTCTGAGATTGTAAAAAAAGAATTAAGCTAACACGGACATTGCAAGTAATTGATATTATTATGCTGGTGCTTATTGGCTTTGGTGCTTATCAAGGTTATAAAAAAGGGTTAATACTGGAAATTATTGGTTTGCTGGCATTTTTACTGGCCATCATTGGCGGGTTCAAGCTTTTGCATTGGGGGGTACAAATTCTCAATCAATATATGGAAAGCTATAGTCAGTTTGTACCTTTTATCGCGTTTATTCTTATTTTTATCGGTATTCTTATTTTGGTAAATATTTTAGGCAAGTTACTTAAAAAAGTAATTGACATGACTATTATCGGTAGTTTTGATAATTTAGGAGGTGCTTTATTAGGTATTGCCAAGTGGTCTTTTGGTCTAAGTGTGGTATTGCTAATATTTGAAACCCTGAATGTTCAATTCGTGGCAGAGCAATCATCTGATAGTTTTATGTATCCAATCATCGCACCGGTAGCACCAGCTGTTTTTGATTTTTTCAATGATTATTTTCCATTCCTCAAGCAACTATTTGAAACACTTAAAGAAAAAGTGGTTTCTTAATTTCTTTTCTAATGATGTTTTTCAAGGCAATTTTTTGTTCATTGGCGTGCATCAATTGTTCTAATTCGTACAGTTTCATATAGCTTCGCTTCAGGCAATAGTTATTTATACGCTCATATGGTCTTTGTGGGCCTTTTTAAAAATATTATCTCTTTTGGCACGTGTTATGCCTAACAATAGACGCATGCATAAAATTTTGAAAATATTAAATGTGGAAACTATAAATTTTTTAACGATGAAAAACAGAAATTTAATTTTGACTTTAGGAATTATCAGTATTTCTCTAATGAGCTTTACATTTTCCAATCCTATCGCAATTCAAGATAAAGATGGTGATGAAAAAGCAGACAAAACGACATTAAAAGCACGAGAATTAGTAGAAGAAGCAGCACCAGACGATTGGATGACTTTTGCTAAAGCAGCTGAGAAGTGTATTAACAAAGGTGTAAATTTAAAAGAAGCGGCTGGGTGGCTTGATACTTCTATAGAAATCAAAGAAACTGCTTACAACCTTGAATTAAAAGGAGATTATTATGTAAGAAATAACTTGCCTGACAAAGCATTAGAGTATTATATAAAAACATTAAAAGTAGGCAAAGAGCAAGATTTAAATTTTGATGCACGAGACATTCAAAAGAAAATTGCCGACATACACCTAAATTAAACAATAGAATAATAAACCTTGTAAATATACCCTTAAAGAAAAAGCGACCTGGTGGTGGCTTTTTCTTTTTAATACAATTGAATACTTTTACAATGTACTAGCCATGAAGCAAATCTACTTTAGCTTGTAGCTCTTCTTCCGATTCTTTGTGATCCGGATCAGGTACACAGCAATCTTCAGGGCATACAGCCGCGCATTGAGGTTCCTCATGGAAGCCTATACATTCTGAGCACTTGCCTGGTACTATAAAGAAAAACTCATCAGAAAGTGCGTCTAATTCCTCATCAGCATCTACACTTTGACCGTCAATATTGACATTACCAGTTAGATTAGTGCCATCAGCATAGGTCCAACTAGTTTCACCTTCATATATAGCTGTGTTTGGGCATTCAGTTTCGCAAGCACCGCAGTTGATACAATCATCAGTTATTATTAATGCCATTTTTACCTCCTTTTTATAAATTAATAGAATTATATACTTTCAAAAATCAAAAATATGGTTTTTAAAAATGGCTTACAAAAGCTGATCGCCATTTTACGTTATTGCAGGTCAATTTAGAATTATTCTAAAAAAGAAGTGTAATTTAAAACAATATTTAAGTATTTGGAATATTTTATATTTTATAAGTTAATCTTATTAATTATTTCCATTTCTGGACTATACTACTATAAACCTGCATAACCCCTAAATATATTTGTTGATCAAAGTGAAGCATTTGGTAATAATATTAGCTGCAGTAAAATTGTATTTGTTTAAGTGTTATTTTCGTTTTTTTGCAAACCTGATTTAAATCATATTATTTGTATAATCGTATACCTAATTTTACTCATGATGTTAAAAACCAATGGCCTAAATTTTTCAGCGGTTATAAACGTCAAATAGGATATTAATTACTAGAAAAGTTTATGTTTACCGGAATAGTAGAATCTGTAGGAATAGTAAAAAATATAGATAAAGTTGGTTCCAATACCAATTTTTCCATCGAAGCTCCATTTGCTCGCGAATTAGCGGTAAACGTAAGTGTATCTCATAATGGTGTATGCCTTACCATTACGGGTATTGAAGACGACACATTTCAGGTAACTGCAGTTGACGAAACCCTTAAAAAATCAAATCTGGGCTTATTGTCTGTTGGTGATGAAGTAAATCTAGAGCGTAGCATGGCTGCAGATTATCGATTTGATGGTCATATTGTACAAGGGCATGTAGATCAAACAGGCACCTGTACCAAGGTAGAAGAAATGGAAGGTAGCTGGCTTTACGACTTTGTTTTTGACCCGGCAGCAGGAAACTTTCTGGTAGAAAAAGGTTCTGTGTGTATTAATGGAGTAAGTCTCACGGTTTTTAACACCCTGCAACCTGGTAAGTTCACAGTCACTATTATTCCGCATACTTATCAGGTTACCAATTTTAAGTATTTAAAAGAAGGTAGTAAAGTCAATCTTGAATTTGATGTAATTGGAAAATATATCCAACGGTTGTTTGATTCGGGCTATGCTGATTACCTGAAAGCAAAAATAAAACAGTAATAATTTACCATTTAAAAATATTCCAGGATGAACGATAAAAATTTTGTCACTATAGATGGAAACGAGGCGGCGGCTTATGTAGCATACAGGGTAAACGAAGTGTGCGCAATTTATCCCATCACGCCATCTTCCAATATGGGCGAGTGGGCCGATGAATGGTCTGCTAAAGGCTTAAAAAACATATGGGGAGAAATACCAGAAGTTTGTGAAATGCAAAGTGAAGGTGGCGCAGCTGGTGCTGTTCATGGCTCCTTACAAGCTGGTGCACTTACTACCACATTTACTGCATCGCAAGGCCTATTGCTCAAAATACCCAACATGTTTAAGATAGCCGGTGAGCTTACCGCTACCGTTTTTAATATTTCGGCCAGATCCTTGGCTACTCATGCATTGTCAATATTTGGCGACCATAGCGATATTATGTCTGCCAGAGGCACAGGATTCGCCTTTTTAGGTGCAGCATCGGTGCAAGAGGTTATGGATTTTGCGTTAATATCACAAGCTTCAACTTTACTTTCCAGGGTGCCTTTCCTCCATTTTTTCGATGGTTTCCGTACTTCACACGAAGTCTCAAAAATCGAGTTGATTTCTGATGATATCATGCGAGAAATCATTACTGACGATATGGTTAAAGCTCATCGGGATCGCTCATTATCGCCCGATCATCCGTGCATTAGAGGTACTGCACAAAACCCTGACGTGTTTTTTCAAAATAGAGAAGCCAACAATTTATTCTATCAGGCCTGCCCTCAAATTGTGCAAGAGCAAATGGATAAGTTCGCTCAGTTGACGGGTCGTCAATATCATATCTATGAATATCATGGACATCCTGAAGCTGAAAGAGTGGTAATTGCCATGGCTTCAGGCTGTGAAACAATACATCAGACGGTAGATAAGCTGATGGAGCAAGGCGAAAAAGTAGGTCTTTTGAAAATACGGCTGTATCGTCCATTTGAAATGGAGAAATTTGTGGAGGCATTGCCAAATACCGTGAAAAAATTAGCAGTACTGGATAGGACTAAAGAGCCTGGTGCCAATGGTGAGCCGCTTTACCTGGATGTAGTTAATGCCATTTCCGAGGCTATGATCGATGGGTTTGGCGGTTTGCAGCAAATGCCCCGCATTATCGGGGGCCGGTTTGGGTTATCATCCAAAGAGTTTACTCCTGCTATGGTAAAAGCAATTTATGAAAACCTGAGCCAGGACAAACCTAAAAATCATTTTACAATTGGTATTAATGATGACGTATTCAACACAAGCTTATCATTTGATCGTGAATATGATATCGAATCTGATAAAGTTGTAAGGGCAATGTTTTACGGGCTAGGATCCGATGGTACCGTGGGTGCAAATAAAAACTCAATCAAAATTATTGGAGAAAATACCGATAATTATGCTCAAGGTTATTTTGTATATGATTCCAAAAAAGCTGGTGCTCTCACGGTTTCACACTTGCGTTTTGGTCCGGAAAAAATTCATTCACCATATTTGATCACCAAGGCAAATTTTGTAGCTTGTCATCAAAATTCATTTCTGGAAAAACTAGACATGATTTCTAATCTCGTTTCAGACGGCACATTTTTACTAAATACGCCTTTTGAAAAAGAGCAAGTATGGGAAAGCCTGCCAATCTCCATGCAAAAAACCATTATTGATAGAAATATTAATCTTTACGCCATCAACGCGCAAAAGGTAGCGGAGGACAGTGGCATGGGTCGTCGAATAAATACGGTAATGCAAACATGCTTTTTTGCCATTTCAGGAGTTCTACCCCGCGAGGAAGCCATTACAGCTATTAAAGATTCTATCAAAAAAACATATGGTCGTAAGGGAGATCACATTGTAAATATGAATTTACAGGCAGTAGACAATACGCTTGAGCATTTACATATGATTGAGATTCCACAGCAAGTATCAAGCGAATATGAAGTGCAAGAGCCTGTACCGGCTGAGGCCCCTCAATTTGTAAAAGATGTATTGGGCGAAATAATTGCTGGTAGAGGCGATGATTTGCCGGTGAGTTGTTTCCCGGCAGATGGAACATTCCCAATCGCAACTGCTCAATATGAAAAAAGGAATATTGCGCTACAAATACCGGTGTGGGATGAAAGTATTTGTATTCAATGTGGTAAGTGTTCTATGGTTTGTCCTCACGCAACTATTCGACAAAAAGTAATAAGCGAAGAACAATTAGCAGACGCACCGGAATCTTTCAAGTCGGCACCCGCTAAGGACAAAAACTTTAAAGGGATGCGTTATGTATTGCAGATAGCTCCTGAAGATTGTACCGGATGTGGCGTTTGTTTTGAAGTTTGCCCGGTAAAAAATAAATCCAACGTTAGCTTAAAGGCTTTAAATATGCATGCGCAATTGCCTTTACGGGAACAAGAAAAAACTAATTGGGATTACTTCCTGAAGTTGCCTGAAGTTGATCGAAATGCTATAAATACTGGCAATATCAGGTCGCAACAATTTCAGCGACCGCTATTTGAATTTAGTGGAGCTTGTGCCGGTTGTGGTGAGACACCTTATGTGAAGCTTGTTTCTCAGTTGTTTGGTGACCGTGCTATAATTGCCAACGCTACTGGGTGTTCGTCAATTTATGGTGGCAACTTACCCACTACGCCATGGGCAAAAGATGAAAATGGTCGCGGTCCGGCATGGTCCAATTCTCTTTTTGAAGACAATGCCGAATTTGGACTTGGTTTTAGATTAGCTATCGATAAGCAAACGGAGGCAGCCAGAAATCTTTTGAAAGAGATGAATGGAGCTATTCCATCGGATCTGAAAGATGAAATTATCAATGCCGATCAGTCTGATGAGCCCGGTATTTTTGAGCAGCGAAATCGTGTAGAAAAGCTGAAGAAAATTTTAAAAAATAATAATGATAGTAAAGCCAAGCGACTGATAAACGTGGCCGATTACTTAAGCAAGAAAAGTGTGTGGATTATTGGTGGTGATGGCTGGGCTTACGATATTGGCTTTGGTGGTCTTGATCACGTAATTGCCACCGGTAAAAATGTGAATATCCTGGTGCTTGATACGGAAGTTTATTCAAATACCGGAGGCCAGACTTCAAAAGCTACACCCTTAAGTGCAGTTGCAAAATTTTCTGCAAGTGGAAAACCCACCCGTAAGAAAGACCTCGGTTTGATGGCAATGTCTTATGGCTCTGTATATGTTGCTTCAGTTGCCATGGGAGCAAAAGATGACCATACTTTGAAAGCATTTTTGGAGGCGGAAGCTTATGACGGCCCTTCTATTATCATAGCCTACAGTCACTGTATTGCTCATGGTATCAATATGGAAGAGCCAATGAAACACCAAAAAGCTGCTGTAAATTCCGGTCAGTGGTTACTGTATCGATACAATCCGGCCAAAATTGGCACAAGTGAAAATCCATTCACCTTTGACTCAAAAGAACCTAAAATGCCTTTATCCGAGTATTTAAATATGGAGAATAGGTTTAAAATGCTAACCAAGAGTAAGCCTGAACTTGCCAAAAAATATTATGCTCAAGCTCAGGAAATGGTTAAGGAGCGTTTTGAACAATATAAATATATGGCAGAAAGAGGTTTTGAACCAGACGACCTGGTGGATCCTGAAGAATAAAAAAACCATAAGGAAGGCTGATCAGGCTTTCCTTTTTTTCTCTTTTTCTCTTTTTAGTTTTTTAATATCAAAAAATGTTAATATGAATCTCACAACTAAATATCTTGGAAAAACACTTCGCAGTCCTTTAGTAGTTTCTGCCTCCCCTCTTTCCGAAGAAGTAAGCAATATTAAAAGAATGGAAGATGCTGGTGCTTCTGCAGTAGTGTTATATTCATTATTTGAGGAGCAAATAAATATGGAGCAACGAGAGCTTCACCATCATACTACGGCGGGTACTGAAAGCTTTGCCGAATCATTATCTTACTTCCCGGAGCAGGATGATTATCGCCTGGGGCCAGAAGAATATCTAAATCATATCCGTAAAAGCAAAGAAGCCGTAAATATTCCTATCATACCAAGTTTGAATGGGGCTTCACTGGGAGGTTGGACAGAATTTGCTAAGCAAATGGAACAAGCAGGAGCAGATGCCTTAGAATTGAATATTTATGATATACCTACCGATTTAAACAAAACCGGTGAGGAAGTAGAGCAAAACTATTTGGATATTTTAAAGGCCGTGAAGTCAAATGTGTCTATTCCAGTGGCTATCAAATTAAGTCCATACTTTAGCAACATGGCCAATATGGGTAAAAGACTAGCCGATGGGGGTGCTGATGGCTTGGTAATGTTCAATCGTTTTTATCAACCAGATATAGATTTGGATGAATTGGAAGTAACTCCCAATGTATTGCTAAGCAGCTCATCTGCCATGCGTTTGCCTATGCGCTGGATTGCCATATTAAAGGATAGGATCAATGCAGATTTAGCGGCCACCAGTGGCATTCATTCGGCATTGGATGTTATTAAGATGCTAATGGTAGGTGCAAATGTTGCCATGCTTAATTCCACTTTGCTGATGAAAGGTATCGAGCATCTCAAAGTAATTGAAGATCAATTAGTGGTATGGATGGAAACCAAAGAATATGAATCGGTTGAGCAGATGATTGGAAGTATGTGTTACGAAAGAGTGCAAAATCCAGCGCAGTACGAAAGAGCTCAATATACGAAGGCACTTACCGATTACAAGTTGTAATAAATAGTTATCTCATAAACCATGAATATACATAAAACTATCAATAAAATAGAAAGTGCGGTGGTTCGATTTGCCGGTGATTCCGGTGATGGTATGCAACTCTCGGGCACTTTTTTTGCCAATGTGGTGGCTAGTCTTGGTATTAAAATCAATACATTTCCGGATTATCCTTCTGAGGTAAGGGCTCCGGAAGGTACCTTGTATGGTGTTAGTGCATTTCAGGTTAATTTAGGAACATCTAATATCCATACTCCCGGCGATGAAATTGACGTGCTGGTAGCAATGAATGCCTCGTCACTTAAGGTAAACTTACCCAGGGTGAAAAAAGGAGGCATATTGATAGTAAATAAAGCAGGGTTTAATGATAAACATCTGAAATTGGCACTGTTGGATGAAAATCCGCTATCTTCAGAAGTGCTAAATGACTATCAGCTATTTTCTTTTGATATAAGTCAGCTGGTAAAAGAGATATTAATTGGTTCCGGACTATCTTCAAAGCATATTGAGCGCACGAAAAATATTTTTGCCTTAGGCATTACCTATTGGCTTTTTGGCATTCCTCTACAAAAAGCTTTTGGATGGATAGAGAAAAAGTTTGCTAATAATAATGATCTGTTGGCCAGCAATTTGCGCGTTTTGGAAGCTGGGTGGAACTTTGCAGAAGATCAAGAAAATTTTGGGCCTCAATATACAATAGCATCAGCTTCTCAAAAGCCAGGCTATTATCGAAATATTACCGGTAATCATGCAGTGGCGCTCGGTTTGGTTGCTGCAGCTAAAAAAGCCAATCTACCCTTGTTTCTAGGCTCCTATCCAATTACGCCTGCCAGCGAAATATTGCAATACATCTCAGGCTATAAGCAATATGGTGTAAAGCATTTGCAGGCAGAAGATGAAATAGGAGGCATTACAAGTGCCATAGGAGCAGCATTTGGCGGAAGCCTGGCAGCTACTACCACGAGCGGTCCGGGCTTGTCCCTTAAAATTGAAGCGATTGGTTTGGCCATAATTACCGAACTGCCTTTGGTAATTGTAAATGTGCAGCGAGCAGGGCCCAGTACAGGATTGCCTACAAAAACCGAACAATCAGATTTGCTGCTGGCAGTGCATGGTAGGCACGGGGAGGCTCCACTGCCGGTTATCGCGGCGGCTTCTTCAACTGACTGTTTCCATATGACGATTGAAGCGGCCAGAATTGCTCTGAAATATATGACCCCCGTCATTCTACTCACTGACGGATATTTGGCACAAGGGGCTGAGCCCTGGCGGGTTCCTTCTTTAGATGAATTGCCAAAGTTAAACGTTGATTTTGCCACTGATCCCAATGATTTTAATCCATACCGCCGTAACCCGGAAACTCTCGCCCGCAATTGGGCAATTCCCGGCATGAAAGGCATGGAGCATAGAATAGGTGGTTTGGAAAAGCAAGATGTAACCGGTAATGTAAGTCATGACCCTGAGAACCATCAGAAAATGGTTGAATTGCGTCAAAAGAAAATTGACAATATAACCAACGATATTCCATTAGCAAAAGTAGAAGGGCATCAGTCAGGCAATCTTCTTGTCATTGGCTGGGGTAGCACTTATGGCGCCATTAAAACTGCTTTTGATGATTTGCAAAAAGATGGCTTTTCTGTTTCCTATTTGCACCTTCGTTATTTAAATCCATTACCGGCTAATCTGGGCGAAATACTGCATCAATTTGATAAAATATTAGTACCAGAAATGAACATGGGGCAGTTGAAAATGCTACTTCAGGCAAAATACTTACTGCCAATTTTGGGTTTTAACAAGATACAGGGACAACCCTTCAAAGCAGAAGAAATAAAGGCTAAAGTAAAGGAGATTTTAAATACTGAGGTATGAAAACAAATGTAGATGAAATTATAAAATCCATTCCGGTTACTAAAATGAACTTAACGGCCAAAGATTTTAAATCTGATGTTGATGTACGCTGGTGTGCTGGATGCGGTAGTTACGCGATACTTTCTCAAAGCCAAAAAGTAATGCCAGAGATAGGCATACCAAAAGAAAAAGTAGCTATAGTTTCGGGTATCGGTTGCTCTGGCAGGTTTCCTTATTACATGGATGTGTATGGGTTTCATTCCATACATGGCAGAGCACTAGCCATAGCTACTGGTCTTAAAATTTCACGTCCCGATCTTTCTGTATGGGTAGCTACCGGCGATGGTGATTGCATGAGCATTGGTGGTAATCATATGATCCATGCCTGCCGTCGCAATATCGATATTAACGTGCTAATGTTTAATAACGAGGTATATAGCCTTACCAAAGGGCAGTATTCTCCTACCTCAAGAACAGGACAAATAACTAAATCCTCTCCTCTAGGAGCTTTAGATGACCCTTTCAATCCGATAACTTTGGCTTTGGGTTCAGGTGCATCTTTTGTGGCTCGTGGATTTGACAGAGATTCTAAAATGATGAACGATTTATTTAAGCGTGCGCAACAACATAAGGGGGTAGCTTTTGTGGAGATTTATACTAATTGCATAATTTATAATAATAAAGCATTTGATGAATATACCAGCAAAGATACCAGAAAAGACCGCACGGTAAATTTAGAGCATGGCCAACCCCTGGTATTTGGTAATAATTACGATAAAGGCATAAAACTAGACGGTTTTAAACCAACGGTTGTGTCTCTCTCAAACGGCGATTATAGCACCAGCGATTTATTGGTACATGATGAAAAAGATAGTACACTGGCTTTAATACTTGCACGAATGGCCGATAACCCGGAATTGCCTCGTCCAATGGGTGTTTTCCAAAGTGAAGAAAGACCGTCTTATGATGAAAAGGTGGAGTGGCAGATCAACAATGAAATTGAGAAAAAAGGAGAGGGTGATGTTGAAATGCTTTTGCGAGGAGAAGAATACTGGCAAGTTCCTTAATAGGTATAACCATTTCAAAAAAAGCTTAATTAAAGGCCCTTACAAACAAATATATCAGGCCATTGAGGCCTGGTATAATACCTAAAATTGAATAGGATCACTAAGAAGTAATCCTTTTAATGCAATTAATCCAAAATAATTAATCCTCTATGCCGATTAATTGTGGCTGCAATTTCGTAGGGCCTGAAATATACTAAATCACCTCTTTCAGCCAAGCTATGTAGTCCATTTTCTTTTATGTATTGATCTAACTTTGTGAGAATATCTGTCAATGAAAGTTCCCTGCTTTTAGGATCTTTCTTAAAGTAAATAATAGCCTCTGCTATTGCTCTTAGCTGGCCTGGGTCAATTAATTGATCAATTGCATGGAGTTCTATTTCTTCTTTGCCAAACCCCATATAATTCGTACGACGGGTTTTAATATTTACCGATTTCTTACCTTTACTAGGGTCAAGGCTTTTTAAAAATATCCTGCGGTGATATATCCGTCCAAATTCTTCTCCTCCCTCATTAATTCTTTCTACCGGCATTTTTTCTGCTATCGATTTAGCTTGCGCAGTAACATCTTTTGGCACATAATTTTCCATGGCTATTATGCTATCGGCTACTTCGAAATAATCACCTGTGCCACCCATCACCAATATAGTGCTTACATCTTGGTCAGCATACAGAGATTTAATTTTATCTAAAAAAGGAGTAATTGGCTCATGCTCTTTATCAATCAAACTTTGCATGCGTTGATCTCTAATCATAAAATTAGTGGCAGATGTATCTTCATCAATTAGAATAGCTTTGGCTCCTACTTCTAGGGCTTCCATTATATTAGCTGCCTGAGAAGTACTCCCGCTAGCGTTGTTGGTAGCAAAGTTTTGAGTATCTTCATCATTAGGTAATCCTTTGATAAATGTGCTGATATCTACTTTATGAATGTTTCGTCCTTCTTCGGATTTAACCTTTACCGCATGTGGATGGGTGATCACCATTTCTCTGCCGTCGCCAGGGATATGATTATAAATACCATGGGTGATAGCATTGAGCAAGGTAGACTTGCCATGAAAACCTCCTCCAACTATTAACGTGATACCTTGCGGTATTCCCATGCCACTAATAAGACCATGGTTGGGGCATTCAAAACTTACCTCAAGCTCCGCAGGGCTATTAAATGGAATGGCATTTTCAGATAGAGGGGCACTTTCTATCCCGCTTTTTCGGGGTAATATGGCTCCATTGGCAACAAAGGCTACCAACTTTTTGCTGATTAATTTATTTCTAATAAAATCAGCATCCTCCGAGGTTTCAATTTGGCGATACAAAGCTTCCTGGTCAATTGATTTGAACATAAGCGATTGATACACCAATTGAGGTAACTCTTCACAAAGTAGTTCCATTGCTTGCAGTCCAAGTATTCTTCTGCCTCTAGCTGGCAATCCTACATTGAATCTTGCTTCTACATGATGTTCATTTATAATTACATTGGTTCGTTCCACTATTTCAGGACCCATCACTGGCATGTTTAGCTCACCACTTTTGCCTGTCCCTCTTGATTTGAAAAGCTTGTAAGCAGTTGCTCTAAACTGGCGACCCAAAAAATCGGCAAGTGCTATTTTTCTACTTTTATTATAGTAGGTATCTCGGGGAAACCCGGCAATATGTTGTGGTATTTGCAACCTGAATCTGCTGGGAGAAGCAAAGGGATCACCTTGAATATAATCGATAATCAAGGTAAAATCCATAAAATGGTAAGTTTCTTTTATATCCTTGTAAGCGGTATAGTTCTTTCCATCCAGATGTTTTAAAAAGCTGGTAAGGGTTTTTTGATCTTTTACTAATGTTTCTTCCATGGTTTGGGTTTTAAGTAAGAAGATATAATTATAAGTAAACCAGGTTATTGTTGTGTTGTTTATTTGTCGAATATTATTAATTATTGCTCAATTGGCATAAATAAATTGATTATATCAAAATAAATTTTATATAATTGTTAATTTGGTATCTTAATTTATTGTGAAATTACAGCAATAAGCTCAATTATTAAAACTATTCTCTAAAATGTTTTTAATAATTTTTCAAATTCGTCTAATTGCCGATCATCAAAATTAAGGTGAGTAACTAATCGCACCTCTTTTTTACCAAACTTCACGGCCAGGATGCCTTTATATTCAAGATCCAGAAGTAACTGATCTACTCCATGGGGGTAATCTACGGTAAAAATGATAATATTTGTTTCTACTGGTAATACGGAAGCAACAAAACTTTTTTGCTTTAGAATAGAGGCAATTTTTTTAGCTCTGTCATGGTCTTCTTTTAGCCTTAGTACGTGGTTTTCTAATGCATAAATTCCTGCAGCGGCTAAGTAACCAGCCTGGCGCATGCCACCGCCCATTACTTTTCTTACTCTCATAGCTTTTTTAATAAATTGATTGCTACCAATCAGTACACTGCCTACTGGCGCACCCAAGCCTTTGCTCAGGCATAACGATATGCTATCAAAAAAACTACCATGCTCTTGTGGAGATTGACCGGTAGCTACCAAAGCGTTGAATAAACGTGCACCATCCAAATGCATTTTCAATTGTCTTTCTCTGCATAAAGTGCTTATCCTTTTAATTTCCTCCAGGTTATAGATGCTTCCACCCCCTTTATTTACAGTGTTTTCTAAACTCACTAAAGAAGTTATAGGATAATGTATATCATCGGGATTTATATTAGCTTCTACTTGTTCTGCTGTAAATCTGCCTCCATCTCCACCAAGCAATCTAACTGAGGCCATTGAATTATAGGCAATGCCCCCGCCTTCGTAATTATAAATGTGCGACTTTCTATCACAGATTATCTCATCTTGTGGCTGCGTGTGTACTCGTATAGCAATTTGATTGGTCATGGTACCCGAGGGGCAAAATAATGCGGCCTCATGATTAAAAAGCTTGGCAGTTTTCTCTTCTAATGCTAACACGGCAGGGTCTTCTCGTAACACATCATCACCTACTTCAGCATCAAACATAAATTGCTTCATACCTTCTGTGGGCTTTGTCACGGTATCACTTCGTAAGTCGATCATTTGTTGATTGGGGTTAATTTTTTTTAACAAATCTAGGGAAATTCTTTGCAGGTGGTACTTTCTTTTTGGCTAATAAGCCTTAAAAAGTTTAATATAAGTGAAATCCGTTTTATTTATTCATATTGTCGGTTGAGGCTACGATTTTACCATTCTATCTGATTTATTTTTAGTAAAGGCTGGAAATTATAGTCATTTGTAGCATAATTTAAAAAATCGAACATGAAAAAATTTATTTATCTCTGCTTTTCTTTGTTGTTGTCCTATGAGTTGTAATACCTGCTTTACATTGTCTAAAATCATAAAACATTATTTAGAATCATCTAAATTAATCATTACTTATGGTAATAAGTAATTTTATGTCTAGAAAACCACATTTAATCTATAGATAACACAATAAGCTAATGCCAGGAGGTCTGCTAATGTTGTTAATAAGTGAGAATAATATCATCAAAAAATGTAGGAAAAGAGGTGTAGAAGTAAGTATTAAGTATTTTGATACCGTTGAAACAACCCTCTTATCGACTCAATAAAGAAATTTTTTTAAAATCACTTATTTAGTCAGATGCAAAAGATTTTTCAATTTCATTGCATTTGTGAATTGCAGCTAATAAAGAATTTGCCCATGTGAATGAACTTAGAAAATTGGAGCAAGAAGGGTGGAGTAAATGCCAGTCATATATTTTCATAAAAACAACGACGCTAGCGTAAAAAAAACAGGGAAACTGGATCGCTTCCCTTCAATAAAATTACAATAAATCATCTTTTTCCATGCCTTTAAGAAAGCCTCTGAAAATACGAAGGTGCTTTTCTTCATCGGCCTGTAAGGCAATACACATATCCTGAGTTACAAAATCGATTCCGTCAGTCAATTCTATTATGTACTTGTAATGGGCAATGGCATCTTTTTCGGCATCTATTACACCTTTAACTACGCTGCCCAGATCTGTTGTATCGGCAGGCGGTTGACTGGTTTTTTGCTCCGACTTGAAATCCATAGATCCTTCCACAGTTCCTTCTAACTCTTTTATTCTTTCAGCAAGTTGGCGCGAGTGGCCTAATTCATCAGAAACTTCTGAGGTCAATATTTCACGTACTTCTTCAGCTCGTATACCATCCAGATTTACCGAATTAGCCTGGTAGTTCATAATGGTTTCTATTTCTTTCCAATATGCTTTTTGAAGGGCGGTTATTATTTCCTGTTGTTTCTCCATTGTATAAATAATAATTAATTTTAATTTTTAAAAAGTTCATTAATACAACAGGTTAAGGTACAATAGTGTTATTTAAAAAAAAGAGGGCTGCCATAGACAACCCTCAATAAAATTTACTTTTTAGTAATAGTCATTACTGCATTGCCCATGGCAGGCAATACTTGCACTATTTTTTCGGCTACCTTCTCCTCGGGATTAATCCATAAGGTGGTTTTGTCATTTTCATTATCAGTAGCTATCACGTTTACCTTCCATGCATCCACACCATTTACTTCTTCTTTGCTATCCACAGTAAGTTTTACTTGTTTGGCTTTCATGGTAGTCATATTTGGCATATCAAATGTAAGCTCATACCCTTCAGCAAGTGGTAAGCCGGCTATAATCATATCCATGCCGGGGCCATCGGTTACCATGGCTCCATCAAATGCCATTTCCATATTATTTCCCATAGCTTGTACGGATACTTTATTGGGCTTGTATTCCATTCCAATTTTCTGACCCATTTGATCTATATTTCTTTTCAATGGATCAAGTTTAGCCGTAAATTCTATTTCATCTTTAATTTCTCCCATAGCTCCGGTAGAAGCATCAGTAATAATCCAATTATCCGCTTTTTTACTTATAGTACGGGTCATTGTCATAGGCACTTTTTGTCCTTGTACTTCTACTAATATATCATAGCTCATAGCGCCTTCTTTTACCATCACGTCCAATGCAGGCAAAGCGTCTGCCGAGCTCAATTTTTCTTTGGGTTCGTAAGTTACTGACTCAATGTCAACTTTAAGTTCAGCCAGTCTTTTACTTACATCTTCCGGCATATCCTTCTGGAATCTGCCTCCCAGGTATTCGGCCAGAAATTTTTCGGTTTCAGCGTACATTGCCATTCTGTTGACCGGCTTAGCAAATCCATGGCCTTCATCATCGGCCAGTAGGTAACTCACCGGTTTGCCCTTATCACGTAATGCAATTACAATTTGGTCTGCTTCAGCTTTGGCTACCCTGGGGTCGTTAGCTCCCTGAATGATCAATAGCGGCTTTTCTATTTTGTCTGCACTGAATAGTGGACTGGCTGCCTCAATTAATGCTTTTCCTTCTTCTGTTTCAGGGTCACCCACCATGCCGTATAAAAATGCTCTGCCGGCCTCCCAATAAGCCGGAATTGATTCTAACAAAGTGAAAATATTGCTTGGTCCTACTATGTCTACCCCGCAAGCATATAAATCAGGAGTAAATGCAAGACCAGCCAGAGTTGCATAGCCACCGTAGCTAGCACCCATTATTGCCACTCGCTCTGGGTCAGCAATTCCTTCTTCAATTAAGTGTTTTACTCCCCAGGTAATGTCATCTTGCATCAATTTTCCCCACTGCAGGTCGCCAGCGTTTAGAAATTCTTTTCCATAGCCACCACTGGATCGGAAATTAGGCTGTAAAACGGCATATCCTCTGTTGCTCAAAAATTGAGCCTCCGAATCGTATCCCCAATAATCTCGTGGGCCTTTAGGACCACCATGTACCAGCACCACTACCGGTAGATTTTTAGCTTCTTTTCCTTGAGGTACAGTTAGGTAAGCGGGAATTTCCAATCCGTCACTACTTTTGAAGCTTATTGGCTTCATTGGCGAAAGATGTTGTTCTACTTCTTTGAGTTTGGGTCGGGGAGTGTATTGATGTACCACTTCTTTTTTCTCAGTATCAAAAAAGTAAGTTTCAGAAGCATATTTGTCGCCGCCTACGGCAATCAACATTTTTTTATAATCATTGGTAGAACTCATGAAGTTAACTTCACGGCCCGGGAATTTCTTTTGTAAAAACTTGTAATTAGCTTCCCAGGTTTTATTTTTCCAGTTGTACCGGGTTTTATCATCTGTGTAGGAGGTATATATGATTTCTCGGGTATTTCTATCCATGGAAAGTCCGCCAAAATCTACTTTATTTTTAGGATCACTTTCTACTTTTGTAAGTGCTTTGGTTTTAGGATCCATTAGATATAAAGTACTCAGGTTAAGATCACCTTTATTAGTTACCAGGTAAAACTTTGAATTGTCTTTATTCCAGGCATACGCGTAAGCACTTTCTGTAACCAGCGTTTCGTAAATAGGAGTCAGTTTGTCCTCGCTTTCATAATATAAGAAGCTGGTATTTCCCTTCTCATCAGTACGATATAATAATCTCAATTGGTCATCCCAATCAAAATCATAACCAGTAATACGGTCTGTGTTTTCATAGATTTTGGTAAGTTCACCGGTTGAAATTGTCAACTTATACAAATCGTGCCAGGCTTTATCCCTGTCATTTAAGCCGATCATTAATTCATCAGGATTATTCTGGCTTACATTGTAAATCTGAGCTGTTACTTCGTCCATGGGTGTTAGGTTGCGAGACTCAGGTACTTTTCCTTCTTCTGCATTATCCTGAGGATTAACTGCAAAAACATTGATGTTTTCATCACCATCTTTGTCCTTGGCATATAGAATATATTTGCCATCTCGGGTCCAGAAATAACCGTAAAGCGGCCTTTTACTGTCGGTAAGCGGTCGTGCCTTTGCAAATGGTTCATCAAATTTTTTCACCCAAATGTTCATGATACCGTCATATTCCTGCATGAATGATATCCATTGGCCGTCGGGGCTCAATTGACCTGACGAAATCTCAGGATTGCCAAAAAATAGCTCCCGGTCTATAATCGGTGTTTCTTGTGCTGTTACGTATGTCATCGCAAAGCATAATAGTACAATTGAAAATAATGTTTTCATAAGTAGAATTTTTTAATTTTTTTACACAATCAAATTAGTGTTTTATTAAATGCAAAAATTACATTATTAGTTATATTTTTTGGTCAATCATTGATAAGTGGCTCAATAAGATTACAAGTGGCGCATTTTATCTGCCAATAAAATTTGGTCAGTGTAAGATAATTGCTTTATTTTTAAGAGAAACTAATCAATCAGAAATAGCGTTTAAAAAATACATTAAGCAACTGGTAATTTTATCCCGTTTGAGAGGGTTAAATGAAAACATTAAAACAGCGATAGAAAAGATGCCTATTACTTACAATATAGAAGAAGATGCTTTTTATAAAGAAGGCCTGAAGCGTGGCGTAGAGAAAGTTGAGGGAAAACTCCAAAAGGAAAAAGCACGACGACAGCGTGAGAGACAACACGAGAAAGAATTGCTACTGCGTGAGAAAGAATTGCGACAGCGTGAAAAAGAATTGCGACAACGTGAGAAAGAATTGCGACAGCGTGAAAAAGAGCAGGCCATAGCTCAAATGATAA
>CAZQEZ010000047.1:27557-30836 GCA_964592475.1 uncultured Roseivirgaceae bacterium | reverse complement strand
TGCCACATTACTGCATTGCAAATGCTGGGATTTATGCATCCGGGTTGCAAACCCGGACGAGCATATCTCCAAAAGCTCGTAGCACTTTTCTATAGGCAACTATTTTCAAAACGTCATTAGTAATTCATTAAGAATGCATGTAGCCTGGCAATTTTTGTCATGGTTTTGGTGCTGACATTCTATTAAATGCTGATTAAAATTAACATGGAATGTTATTAATGTGATAATCGGGGTTAAAACACTCAACAGAATAAGGACCGACAAGAAAGAGCAAAACAGGGATTTAAGCTTTTCCTTGATCAACTGTAACCTCCCGTATATTTTTGACAAGTGTTGCATTGCCACGATGTTCGGTAAATCAAATTATAAATGCAATATTGTTGCATTAAGGAATCTAGTCTATTTACTACAGCAGAAATATTTATTAATAGCATAAGAAGCTAAGTGAAAAAATTTTTAATAATTAATGCAACTATGTTGCGTACAAGGTTTATTTAATGCAACTTTGTTGCAAATATTTATATTTCATCAACTGGTACTTTTTATATGAAAGTATATATCTGAATTTATGATAAAAACAGGATTCATTTTTTATTTTTTATCTTTTTTAAATACATTAACATTTGCTCAATCATTGCGGGGTATCGTTTTAGATGCGGAAACCGGAGAGCCACTGTCGGGAGCACTGGTCAATTTAAAAAATACTACCCGCTGGCAAATTGCAGACAAGCAGGGGTTTTTCAGCTTCTCCAACCAGGATTCAATACAGAAAATAGCGGAAATACGCTTATTGGGTTATGAAACTAACAGTGAAACTTTAACCCCAGGCATCCAAAAGACGATTTTTTTGAAACCCCAATCTCTGCAATTGGAAGGAATTAGTATTACCGCCAGGGAAATATCCGATGCCTCCTCATCAATCATAGATAATTATGCCTTAAAACATGTGCAACCCTCAAGTTTAGGAGATGTACTTCAATTGGTGCCCGGACAATTGGCTACCAATCCCGATTTATCGATACCCACCCAATTTACTATTCGCCAGGCTCCTGCCGGTGCAGCAGCAGAGAGAATGAATGCCCTGGGAACTGCGCTATACCTGGATGATGCACCACTTTCCAACAATTCCAATTTGCAGATTAACCAAAACATTTTAAATAGTGCACCAGGCAGTTTACCTCCTTTTTCATCAGTGGCCGGCCGCGGCAACGATTTAAGAAACATACCGGCCGATTATATCGAATCGGTTGAAGTAATTCGCGGCATTCCTTCGGTAAGATACGGCGACCTTACCGCCGGAACCATGCTGGTAACTACGCTCATAGGCTCATATAGACCACGGTTTACTCTCCGGTTGAACCCGGTTCTTTTCCAAATTTCTTCAGGAGCAGGCCACCAAGTTTCTCCCGGTCAAAATCTGAATCTCGAAATTGATTATATTGAGAGTAAGGATGACCCGAGAGATGACCTAAATGCCTTTTCCCGTTTCAATGTTCAGTTAGGCTGGCAGACCAGAATTTCAAAGCAAACTCGCTTCACCAACAGGCTTTCTTTTTCAAGCAATCTGGATACCCGCAATGAGGACCCTGCCGATGCTATGGCCCGTAGAAAGCACAACGCGCAAAACCAATCGGTACGCCTCAACTCAAAATTAAGTTCAACCCCGAATTTCTTGATAGCTGATGAAGTGGAAATGATATTTTCAATGGACATTGGCTGGCAAACCGGTTTTTTTCAGGAGCAGGTCACCAGGGATATTTTTCCCGTAACCGATGCATTGACACCGGGAACTCGTGCAGGAGAATTCGGACAAACTACTTATTTAAACCAAACCATCGTAGATGGTCGCCCGTATAACTTTTACCTGCGAGCAGAAACAAAAAAATCGATTCGCAAAGCTCTCGGTAATCACCAATTGCGCACCGGTGTTGAATTTCGTCACGAGGGCAACAATGGTGAAGGGAGGCAATTTGATCCCAGAAAACCTCCCCGGCAAAACTACAGCATGGGAGACCGTCCGCGAAGCTTCAGAAACATCCCTGCCATGACTCAAATAGGCACTTACCTGGAAGACCGTTGGCAGATACAAGTATTAAATAAACCACTTTTTATAACAGCTGGTGTGAGGCTGGACTTGTTAAGGCGTAAAGACAATACACTCGCGGAAAGCAATGATTTTTATTTTGACTCTAATCTGAATCCCAGGTTTAACCTTGCTTATCAATTGACCAACGCCCTGACCTTAAGAGCTGGTGCCGGGGGTATGGTAAAAATGCCAACTTTAAGTTACCTCTATCCAAACCCTACATTTTATGACCTGGTTAATTTCAATTATTTCGCTGGTAACCCGGCTGAACGGCTGGTAATTCTTTCCACCCATATCATAGAAGCGGAAACTGCAACGCTCGAACCCTATCGAAATCAAAAATTTGAAGCTGGTTTCGATCTTTCACCGGGCAATAATTCCTGGCAAATCAATTTTGCCTTTTTCCATGAAACAATGCCCGATGCTATACAAATGATCCGGTGGCTAAAGCCTATTCCTAACCCGAGATTAGCCGCAGAATCCTTTCCTGAAGGGCAACCGCCTGTATTATCATCAAACCCGATCCGCGTTGATACTTTCATGGCAGCTTTTGATCGACCATTAAACAACCTGCGAGTAGTAAATCGTGGTTTTGATTTTACCGTTCAAACACCCGAAATCCTTTCACTCAATACCAGCCTTAATCTAAACGGCGCCTTTGTATATACCAAAAGTGAACAAACCGATCCGTTTCTGGATGCTAACAGGGCAGTGTTTGCCAACCAGTTCAATGGTAATGTTCCGCTGTATCCTGCAGGACAAGTGATGGAATCGGTTCGGTGGAATTCCAGCCTGCGCGTTATACAGCATATTCCTCAATTACAAATTATTGTTTCCGGCTTAATCCAAACCATCTGGATTCAACAAAACAGGCTGCAAAACTACCATGAAAATCCTCTGGCATTCATGAACCGCACAGGAGAGATATTGCCTATTGATAGAAAGCCAGAACTTGCTGAGGAATTGTCGAGAGAAATTCAGCCCATGGCACTGCAATGGCAAGAAAGGCCCCCTTTATGGTTGTTCAATTTACGTGTGACCAAGGAATGGAGATCAGGACGAGGCTTTGCCTTTTATGTAAACAATTTATTCAATACTCGACCACTTTTTGAAAACAACATCACCGGACAACAGGTGTCGCGGAACCAACCGGAATTTTTTTTCGGAGCAGAAATATATTATACACTATAAAT